>CBDUUJ010000014.1:0-16138 GCA_965370205.1 uncultured bacterium | reverse complement strand
CGTGGAATGTGATAAATCAGCTCCGCTGAGGATCTTGCGGTCTCGCTCATTCGGAGCGCTTCATCGAGGTCGGGAGCCGGGTTGAAGCCGAGGGTCCGGACGAGGGAATTATCGAGATGGGAGAGAAGCACTATGTTGAATTTGCGGACTTTTTCCTTGATGGCGTAGACCGTTTGACCGTAGACAACATAGTTCTCGGCCAATTTCCGCCTTATGGGAATAAGGTCGAGCGGCGCGAACTCCTCGATTGCGGGATTTCCGGGTCCGTCCGAGCAGCCCATGAGATAGAGGAGGGTTCCGCCGGGTTTCAGTGAATGACAGGCGTTGTCCATGCCCTTGTGAGACTGAATCACGTTCAGGTCCTTTGGGAATCCACCAGCCGACGCGAGGACGACATCCGCGAGCTGGTCGATTTCGACCACGTTACGGCTGTCGATGAATTTACATGCCGCCCTGTGGCTTGCGTCGATATCACCCGCTGAGAAGAAACTGAATTCCTTGTCCGGATTCATCACCGCGGAAATTGAGATGCAGCGCTGGTCGCCGATCGCGATTCGTGCGGATTCGAGCATGTCCTCATGGACCGGGTTGCCGTCAAGACTTCCAGCAAAAACCCCCGAATTCCGTCCGCCTTCCTTACCCTGACCCTCGAATACAAGCGAGTGATTTGCCGCGATGGATTCCAGAGTTGAAATCCCCGGCATGAAGAATTTCCGCCCTCCCCCATAACCCGCGAAATAGTGATGAACAACGGGTCCGTAGGTGATGACAAGGTCGGCTTCCTTCAGTTTCGAATTGACAAGGACCGGCGTGCCGCGCGACGTGGTTCCGCAGTCTGTCATGGGTCCGGATGTATCGTGCTGGAACGTCTCGACACGGTCGTATGCCGGTCCGATTGATTCCGGGAACTTATCGTCCGAAAGGGGTTTATGCGATCCAAGCGCGACCAGGATATTGATTCGCTCGTCGGGGATGCCGTATTTATTGAGCTTGTCCAGGAGCCAGATGAGAATTTTCTGTTTATTTGAGATGCGGGTGTGGTCCGAGACGATTATCAGTACCCGCCCGGTGGTTCCGGACGCGAGCGCGCTCAGGGGCGGTGTCCCCGCAGGCGATTCGATGGCTGTCATAAATGTTTTTTTCGGGTCATCGATCGCAGGCATCGGGCGAGGGGACAGCGTGCGGACAATAGCTGTATCCGGGAGGACAGCGTCAAGAACGGTTTTGTCATATGGAAGTTTCAGAGTGGCCATTGCTGCGTTATCTAAGGATGATTATATCAGTCTTCGGGAGGCACGACGATATGCCTTGCGATTGTCAGGGCATACGCGAGAAAAACTTTCCTGTCGCCACGGGAGAATTTTCCAAGCGGAACCGACAGGGGCACATGCGGATTTTCCTCCACCTTGCCGATATCCGCAAGCTCGTCCCATATCCGGCGTGCAAGGTCCTCCGGGATGCCGCAGCTTGACGCATCGGATATATCGACCTCGACCCGCGCAGGCAGACCCTTACCGGGAGCGTGCAATCGGAAGAGCTGACCGGGTCCTGAGTCGAGATGCACTTCGAATCCCGCCACGGTTTCCAGATATGAAATCGGGTGACCGCCCATGCGCCAGCTCAGGACGAATTCATCCAGATGGTTTAGCGCCTGTCCGGTGAAAAGTCTGCGGAAGGAGTCGGGGGCTGGCTTGAGGTCGGGTTCAAGCGGCATGGCTACAGTGTACCGCTAATGGTGATTTTGGGAAAGGAAATTTATTTACTGTTAAAGAGTCCGGTGGCGCCTCCAAGCAAGTCTTCGAGGTGCAGAACTTACGGTCCCTGGTCGTTTGAGTGACCAGATGTCCACTATGCGTATAGCATAACCGAACCTCTTCACCTTTTAGTTACTTGATGTTATATACAAGCTTGGAGGCGCCACCGGCTCGGTACGATAAGGTGAATAACGGCGTTACGTTACGGGTATCATCGGGTATAATGGTCGGGCGTTTTAATCGGTTATTGATAATATGAAACACATCGATCCATATCGGCAGCCGGAAAAACTTCGCGCGCTTGCAGCAAGGTTGAATGATGTTGAATTGCCGTCGGGCAGGGAAATTAATCTTATGGAGGTCTGCGGGACGCACACGATGAACGTGCACCGTCACGGGATCCGCGACGTGTTCCCGGAGAATGTCAGGCTTATAAGCGGACCCGGATGCCCGGTTTGCGTGACTCCGAGGAAAGGCCTGGATACCGCCATCGCATACGCGCGCGACCCGGATGTCATCATTGCGACTTTCGGCGACATGATCCGGGTGCCGGGAAGCACATCATCGCTTGCAGATGAAAGGTCGAAAGACGCAGATATCCGGATCGTCTATTCGCAGCTTGATTCGCTAAAGATCGCGAAGGAAAACCCGGAGAAAACAGTTGTGTTTATGGGTATCGGGTTCGAGACCACAACGCCGGGACTCGCGCAGACAATTCTGACCGCTCAAAAGGAGAACGTTAAGAATTTCAATGTTCTGTCGCTTGGGAAGGTGATCCCGCCTGCGATGGAACTTCTCGCGAACGATCCGGATCTGAACATCCATGGATTTCTCGCTGCGGCGCATGTGAGCACGATCATCGGGCTGAAGCCATACGAACAAGTCGCTGAAAAAGGGATTCCTATCGTGGTGGCGGGATTCGAGCCTGCCGACATTCTCATGGGAATTCACGCGCTCCTTGTGCAGATCAGCGAGGATCGAAGCGATGTCGAGAATGTGTATACTCGTGTGGTCCGTTCAGAGGGCAATCCTGTCGCGATGGAGACAATCAACCGTGTATTCGAGCAGGTTGATTCGGAATGGCTCGGATTCGGAACAATTCCGTCGAGCGGGATGAAAATCCGGGATGAATTCATTGAATTTGACGCTGAGATTGCTCATCCTGTGGTCGTCGAGCCGACAGTGGAATTCGCAGGCTGCCGGTGCGGCGAGATTTTGAAGGGACTAATCGAACCGCCGGAATGCGGTCTATTCGGAAATATTTGCACGCCATCAAAACCCAAAGGCGCGTGTATGGTGTCGAGCGAGGGAACATGCGCGGCGTACTATAAGTACCAGCGTCCGGAGTGAACACAGATAGAAAAAAACGGTTTGAATTACATATGACAAATCAGCAAAACAACGAAGAACGAATCACTTTGGCGCATGGGCATGGCGGACTCGCGAGCCATAAACTCATCCGCGATGCTTTCCTGTCCGCGTTTTCATCGCCGGAACTCGATCCTCTCGACGATGCCGCCGTGATCCGTCTTCCATATGAACGAATTTCATTCTCAACCGACAGCTTCGTCGTGCAGCCGATCTTTTTCCCCGGCGGCGATATCGGAAAGCTCGCGGTCGCCGGTACCGTGAACGATGTCGCTGTCATGGGAGCAAGACCGCTCCTGATTTCTGTCGCGTTCATTATCGAGGAAGGATTCCTGATCTCCGACCTTATAAAAATCGTCGAAAGCATAGCCGATGAATGCAGAAAATCCGGGGTTCGGATTGTGACCGGCGACACGAAAGTGGTTCCACGCGGCGCGGCGGACGGGATTTTCATCAACACGACCGGAATCGGGATACGGAGACGGGACGCGAAATTATCAGGCTCACTCGCGAGACCGGGTCAGGCGGTGATCCTGACAGGTCCGGCGGGCGATCATGGAGCGGCGATAATCTGCGCGAGAAACGATCTCGGGCTTGAAGGCGAAGTGGTGAGCGACTGTCGCGCGCTCGGCGACCTTATTAAACTGCTTCTCGACGCGATCGGTCCGCAGATAACTGTCATGCGCGACCCGACACGCGGCGGGGTCGCGACAACGTTGAATGAAATCGCGGGGGCAAGCGAAGTCGGGATCGAAATTGATGAGACGAAGGTTCCGATCCGAAACACCACACATGCGGTGTGTGAGATACTCGGGTTCGATCCGCTCTATCTTGCGAATGAAGGAGCATTATTGATCTTTCTGGACGATGATGAGGTCGAAAAAGCGCTGGAGATTATTCGTTCGCATCCGGCGGGAGAGATGGCTGCGAAGATCGGGGAAGTTCGGGACGATCTCGGCGGGAAGGTCGTTTTGAAGACGGCGACGGGTGGTCGGAGGATTATGGATATGCTCGCGGGGGAGATGCTTCCGAGGATTTGTTGATTTTTTCCATCTAAGATTTCGGCTCCAAAGCCCATTGTGCCATTCTAGCTAATTTCTTACTGGCAAGCTTTCTACTGGATCGGGTGCTGTTTACATTTTTATCAAATATATTCGCATGGTAAGGGCAGTCTGGTGTTGGTGCACAATAAATCCCATGGTAACAACTTCGCACTTGACTTGCTGTCAACGAAGCAAATCCTGCATATACCCCCAGAACATCTTCTAAAGAATACCCTCTTTTCGTAACTTCATTATTCAGATAAACCGAGATACATTCATCTATTTGGGTATGCTGGAATACCACTGATGAGAATCTATATTTCCCTTCTTTAGGATCCCATATGTATGGTTTTGATGGAAGATTTGGACTTATGCCACGTAAAATTATTTCTTCATTACCTATGCTACTTTCATCGATGTTCTTTCGACATATCATTTTTTAGCTCTAAGAATTTACCTAAACTAAATATTTTACGCATTTAATTAACTTAGAAATATCTGCGGATATCGATTGTTCCCACTCCTCATCTGTGCCATCTGGGTCTGTATAAAGGACAATGACTTTTGAATCAGGAACAATCTCAATTTCCAGATCAATTTTTTCTGTATGCCATTCAAATTGGACTCCCCCTTGGGGAGTTGGAAATATGTAAGGTTCAGGAGTGTCGTCCCGGATTATTTCTGATAATAACCTTATTGCATCAGCAATAACTCCCACACAAATCTCCAGTGCGCCGTACCCATCCCAGTTTGGTGAAAGGGCCCGAAAATCAATGACTGATTTAATCATTTTGTTATACCAGTCGACTTTCAGTTTTGCGGCAATGGGAATATTTTTAAAGTCCCCTATGGAAAAATGATAAGCTTGCCCATGATATTCAGAAAATATCATTGGTAATTCGTAAATGGCCGGTTTACTTTCTCCACGTTCAACAGAACAGCTTAAGAGATCATCAGATGCTACTGTTTGGCGAGTCATTTTTAATTCCCCATTTCGAATGCATTGTCTTTGTTGTAATTGAAGTAAACCCCTTAACAATCCACTCATGGCCAATATCCAGAAACTTCATTACGCCTTCTTTTCCATCACCACAAGGCCTGCCTCGTGCGGTTAGATTCAAGAGATACAAAGGTGGTTTGTCCTGTGGATATACAGGTTGAGCAGATATGTGCAAACGTCCAATTGGAGCCCCGGTATCATCTGGAATTATGTAACGCAGTCTCAGATTGACATCCTCAGGTTCTGGTAAAAAATCATCAAAATATTCGGCTTTATAAACTGTTAATAAATTCTGCAATTTTATTAGAGTACCCGAGTCTGCTTCTGCATGGATAGGATTAACATAAGTAACTTCACACTGGATCGGATTTAAGGATCCGATTTCATGCGCATTGAGGAAATCTATAAATATAATCAGGTCTTCAAGAAACGTTTCTCGGATATTTTTATACCTTGGATATTTTTCCGATGTGTCCTTGCGTTGCCAGTTGTGAGCGAAACGATCTTGCTGTACCTGGACTAATTCTGTCTCATCACTGTTTAAAAACCAGCACCTCCGCACAGGAGGCATATTAGAAATTTCAAAATGCGGAATTAATTTTTCTTCACCAAAAATCTCAAAGGCCTGATCGAGAGGTGGATGTTCCTCTATTTCGGTTAATCCCTTATACTCCTTCCATAACAGTCCAATGTGAGGTGTTCGGAGCTTCTTCAACTGCTCAAATTGTACCGAAATAGCAACCTCAGTCACTGGCGGATCATCATAATCAGTAAAAAAACTGGCTTCGCTTGTCATTATGGTATCCTGAAGAATATTACAGGCATATGAACGGAATATCCCGGAAGGTTGTCCAACTCTACGAATCTACCCTAATATCATTATAGCTCCCAAAAAATGTCGGGTAAAGCCTAAAATAGAGACAAAATGTATTAATTCTTGGTTCAGTCTCAGATTATGAGTAATATGGTAGAGATTATCCCTGATTTAGCAGAATGCCGACGCAGAGAGACATAATTAAGAAGATCAGGCGGGTGCGGATTAAGACGCAGCGGCTTGTCAACACGCTTCTATCGGGTGAGTACGCATCCGCGTTTCAGGGGCATGGGATCGAATTCAGCGAGGTCAGGCCGTATGCCGAGGGAGACGATGTCCGGCTGATCGACTGGAACGTCACCGCGCGGATGAACACGCCATACATCAAGGAATACATAGAAGAGCGTGAGCTGAAGATTTACCTGCTCGTCGACATCAGCCCGTCGCATGATTTCGGCTCGATCGGCAGCCTCAAGAAGGAACTCATCACCGAATTCACCGCGACACTCGCATGGCTTGGAATCAGCCGGAACGACAAGGTCGGGCTGACTCTTTTTTCCGATCGGGTCGAAAAATCGATTCCGCCGCGCAAGGGGAAACGTCAGCTCGCGAGAATAATCGAGGCGCTTCTGTACCATGAGCCGGTCGGCAGGGAGACATCGATAGAGGCGGGAATAGCGTACCTCGGACGGGTCGCGAAACGTCGCGGAATAGTGTTTATCATCTCGGATTTCCTCACCGATGAGAACCTCTCACGCCCGTTTAAGGTGATATCGTTCAAGCATGACCTGGTACTGGTCAGGCTGAACGACCGCTGGGAGCTTGAGCTTCCGGATGTCGGACTTGTGGAAGTCGAGGACCCGGAAACCGGCGAGGTGCTTCTCGTGAACACATCCGATCCCCAGGTAAGGAAAGCATACCTGGAATTGAGAGCTGAAAGGGATGCCAAATTGCTGCGAGCGCGCAACCAGGCGGGAGTCGACATGATCGAATTAAGTACAGGGGAACCGTTCCTGCACCCGCTTCTGCAATTTCTCAAGCGAAAACGCACAAAGCGGAGGATTCGCACGGGGTGAATGCAGCGGGATATCCACACCAATAAATTATCTTCGAATAACTGAATTCGGGAAACGGATTTGCAACATTTGGTGTATGATATATGTCAAAGATAGAGTTATGAAAATTACTTACAGAAATCAGCTTCCGGGCAAGGCACCGAGAGAGACCAGATTCGAGGGCTGGCTCGGGACGATCATCGCCATACTTATCGGTGCGGGTCTTCTCGCTCTGCTTATTTTCGTCATCATTCCGCTCGCGCTGTTCGGAATCCTGACATTCATCGCGCTGATCCTGTTCGGGATTATCGTGGGATGGGTGTATCTCGGTTTAAAAATCGGATGGCGCAACCTGTGGGATTTCACGAAGCTGTTTTTCGGCATTACTTTCGGACGGCACACGGGACAGTCCCGCGCGGAACGCATAAGAAAAGCATGGGAGGACAGGGTCAAGGGCAAATCCGGTCAATGGGTGAGATAGCTTCCGAGCCGCGACCGTCAGGGAGCGGACATACACACTACAAGACAAGGAGTCTCTCATGTCTATCGTAACGAAAACAGGAGATGACGGCTACAGCATGCTCTCCGGCGGCGAGCGCGTTCCGAAGCACCATCCGAGGCTGGAGGCATACGGCTCCATCGACGAGGTGCAATGCGCGATCGGTATGGTTCGCGCCGCCTGCGACGATACCGTCCCGGATGAAATCGATACGCTTCTTTCCCGGTTACAAAAAGAGCTTTTTATCGCCGGAGCGGATCTCGCAACGCCCAATGTCGAAAAAAAGGTTCCCAGGATAACCTCGGACATGGTGCGCGGCCTCGAAACGGAATGCAAAAAGATAGAAGCCGTTGTTCCCGCACAGAAAAGCTTCATCATCCCAAACGGCACATGCGCTGCCACGATCGCCTTCTGGGCAAGAGCCGTGGTGCGGCAGACGGAGAGGAGGGTCGCGGTACTTCTGGAGGCCGGACAGCGGGTCGCGACAGTGCTTGTGTATCTGAACAGGCTGGGCGACCTTCTTTTTCTCGTCGCGCGGAAATTGAATCTGGACGCCGGGATCGAGGAAGAAAAGTGGAACTGGAAAAACGATTGATTCCCGGTCGGTTGATGCTCTTTACAGTACAATGTTCCTGATGTATATTTTCAACTGCACATGGGCGCGTAGCTCAGTTGGTTAGAGCGCTACTCTCACACAGTAGAGGTCGATGGTTCAATTCCATTCGCGCCCACCATGAAGAAATAAATTTTTGTTTGTATCAGAGCCGCGAGCGTGAGCGAGCGGTTTTTTCATTAATGGAATTATCCGCTTGCTGACGCGCGCGGTTCGGAATGTCCGCTTGCTTACGCGCGCGGTTCGGATACAGGCGGTTATATCAAAAGTGGTTATGGAAATAACAAGGCCCCCCACACTCTGACAGTCGGGGGGCCTATTACAAGGGGAGGAGGGTAGACATCGGCGGGTCCGGGTTCAGGAGGAGGAACCGCAAGGAGATGTGGAGGAGTACCGGCTTGAAAAGGACCTTGCCGATGTCCTGCCCGGCGTCAGCGTCAACAACGCCGAGCGAGTTATTTCAGTTAACCGCGTTTCTGGAAGGGATCGCCTCGTCCGCGAGGAAAAATTCTCCGGTTCCGTTCTTTACCCTCTGGAAGGGCGTAAGACCGCCAGAGGTTCTCGGTACGATAGCGTCGATCGTATCCTTTACTTCTTCTGATTGCTCCGTTCGGGGATCAGGGGTTGAATCCCGGAAGCGGAGCTGGCCTCTCAGTCTGATTAACTTGGCCATTACTCTCACCTCCTGGGAGAGGGGTTAGTATGTGCTAATTAAGTAATCACTTAGCTCGTTGCAATTCATGTTCCGTTACATCTTTTTAGACGAAAAAACTCCATCCGGGTTCACTGAAGGCTGCATTATTTGCGACATTCCCGGGAATTTTTAATTTTTGTGTTTTTCGCGACTAGTATAACCCTGGTTAAATTTTGTTTCAGATTGATACAGTAATTGTGAAATGCCGGATAAATTTGCAACAACAGTTAATGCAGATGAATTGCTTGTTTAAACACCGGGGACAGGCACCCAATTTTGCCATATGGATTTAATGAAAGACCGCAAGATAAAAGCATGGCAAAATTGTGTGCCAGTCCCCTCAATCGCGGATTGATTGCTTGTTGAAAAAACGGAAAGAAAGAAATTAAGGTCAAAAAGTAAAGAAAGAGAGACAAAGAAATTGGGATAAAGAAAGGGGACACCTCTTTTCGTCCCCGAAAAGCAGGTGTCCCCATTTTGTCTCTATTGCAAGCTAATCTACCGAATAACTGAATTTAATCCCGCCGACTAGACCAAACCTCATCTACCAGCAGCCATTGCTGCCCTCAACTCCGCGAACCAGGTACGCCATCAGCGGAATCAGATCCTCGAACATTCCAATCGAGAGCATCTGATGCGACTCAATGCAGTTCTCTCCGCCTGTCAATTCCATGTAGAGCCTCTCATCCTGATTACTCAGAAGCGCGGCAAGCTCAAATAAACCGGCCACAAATGACGCTTCGGATTCAGGAATTTCATAGAGGGTATCGGCAATACCCCGCATTAATTTCTGGCGATGGAAATGTACGCGGATATTCGCGGGGTCCATACCATCGGGCATAAGCAGCATCCCATTCTCAAGAGCGTCGCGCGCAGTCAGAACATCCTCGCGCCAGAGTCCCTTGATAACCCAGCCGTCCGTCCACGCGATCGTCGGACTGATCGGAAACTCATCGCAGTCCAGTACCCATGTGACCGCGTTCTCGTCACCGTAATTCGCCTGGTAGAACGGGAAATCCGGAACCATGAAGCTGATCGAATCCATCAGGCCGACCATCACATACGGAAGGTCCTCGTTATCTGTCTCCAAAAGAACCGTCATCCCCGGAACATACATTCCGTCGCCGCGATCGACCGAGCCGGTGATGAGCATATACAGTTGCTCTCCGAAATCCATCGATTGAATTTCGCCAAGCCCGACCATTCCGAGCATCTGATTCATATCCATGTCGCCTGCCCCGAACTCATCGGCGATCATCGGGATCACGAACTCGAAAAGCCAGTCGATGTAGGCATGCGCCCATTCATCCGGATTCGCCCACGCGACCTCTCCGATTATTTCCATGGGGCCGCCCTCAGCGGTCATCAGTATTTCGGGTTGAGCATGCACCAGCGATCCGACCAGACTGTTTTCAGCTTCGCCGGTCAGCTCCACCCGCCGGATCGACTGAATATCTCCATCCTTCAGCCAGCACGCGGTATGCTGCATGGAGACTGCCTCCATGCCTATAATCGAGAACATATTGTCCATTAGTTCAGCCACATCCGGCGGCATGTCCTTGTGTCCCGGACCCATAAACATGCTGCTGCCATTCCTCATATCGATCTGACCCCGGCAAATCGCGCCGTCGGTGTCGAAATCATCGGGAGTACTGAACCGGAAACCGCTGCCGCTTTCATAATGTTCAACCGCAAGCATTAGTGTTTCCACATTATCTCCGATAACAAGATGACAACCGCCAAAGGCAAACGCGAATTCTGCATCATCCTGGGAGATGAAATCCCATCCCTCATCAGCAAGGATAATAAAGCCCATATCGAACGGGTCGTAGTGAATCGCGAAATTACTCAGCTCATACGCCAGATCGTCGTATGGCTCATAGTTGGTTTCCCAGACTTCTTTAGTTCCTATTCCACCGATATGGAACGAATGGAGCATGTAGGAGTAAAAATCCTCATGTTCCGGCTCATCGTCCGAATGAAACTCGTCACTGGTACAACCGCCACAGCATCCGTCACCACTGTGACAGGGTTTGTAAAAGACATCCCCGAGCGATCCCTCATCTCCCGGTTCGAGAACCCGAATTGGCTGCCCGGTGTACGGGTTCAGCGGCATCTCATCGAGATATCCTTCCTCTATCAGGTCATGGAGCGATCCGGGATAGGTATTTGGATTCATCTCCTCGCCGGTTTCCTCATCCACTATCGTCCTGTGAAAATACGAACCCAAAGCGCTGTAAATTTCATCAAGGCTTTTCTGGTATTCAATCTCAACCATGGAAGCGATCGCGTAATGGGCGATCACATTCAGATCCCGGCTGTTGTCCGTGGAAAAAACGATAAGCCCGGTCTCATGCATCGGGTCCATGTAACCTGCCTGAACCCCGGAAAGCCGGCTGAGAAAAGTCAGCGGATCCGGAATCCCCGCTTCGGTTGCCAGCATGAGCGATATTGACTCAAGAGCGTCGCCGAAATGGCTCACGTCCGCATCGCGCCAATCCGCGCCGACATCCGTCGCATACTCCATGAATTCATCCATATCAAACGCCATTACCATTGGCGCATCGGATGGCAGGAACCCAAGCGCGTCGGATTCCTCATCCAGCGCGGCACTCGGTCCTGCGACAAGCAATAAGAAAACAAGTCCCCCTGCCATGACTGAAAACATTCTTCTCAACATCGATATTCCTCCGTGTCTGGATAATTGATAATCATTGCAGATATTTTATTATTAACCACACTGGGTGGCGCCTACAAGCAAAACCAGTGTCGCTTACAAGCGAACTCGTACGGTGGCGCCTACAAGCGAGTCTTCGAGCTTGTAGGTGTATCTGACTTATTCACGCGCACCTCCACTCGCCTGGAGGCGCCACCGGATGGTAAATATATGAAATAGACTCGCAAGAGTCAAAAAGGTGGCAAAAAAAAACGAGGTTTTCATTCCTCGCGGTCGGCGGAAACGGGCATATCGAGCAGCGGCAGGAGAATCTCCGGGAAAGTGAATTCATCGATCTTCCATCGACCGTCCTCTTTCACCAGTTCAAACTGAAAGGGAAGCTCAAGACCGCTTTTTATCACATCGGTAAGGGGCTTTTGCAGATCGGGGATCTCCAGCGCCGCCTCACGGTCTCCCGGACGCTTCTCGACCAGTATCACCCTTGCGATAACGTGAGCGTCGGTTTCGGTCTGACGAGTTATATCATATGTCGTCTTCCACGACACCAGTTTCATCAATTCCTGAATCGCCGGGTCCTCCCTCAGCTCGGCGGCGAGATCGATGGCCTTCTCCCTGCTCTCGGACGCGAGTGTCGCGAGGTGAGGATGTTCCGTATGGCGATAGTGGTCCGTTGTAAGGGATTCGAGCGCAGACTGTGTCACCGGGCGTTCACCCGACATAAGCTGAAGATAGCTCTGGACCGTCCGAACGGGGGTCTTTTGAGCGCAGCCCGAGAAACCCACAATGATAAAAGTGAGTGAAAAGATGGAAAAAAGTAATTTCAGGAATTTTTTAATTGGTCGCGCCTCTCCTTACTTTGTGTTTTACAACAGTGCAATTATAGCACGATAAAACAACCGTAAATATCACGAAAATTCCCTGTCAAACGAGTTAATATCAAACCTATGCCGCCCACAAACTTAATCCTGTCTTTACCAATCCTGGATATCCTGCCCGTTTGTGGGTGTCATTTAATCAATCAACTGAAAAGGACACCCACAAACCCGGATATCATCGGGGATTCACCATATCTGCCATAAGTTTGTGGGCGGCATAGTTGTGTTGTTGTTCCTGTATGGTTTAGTGGGTTCTCATTTCCATACAGACCGTTGATCGATCACACCCCGACCGATGCTTTTGTTTTCGCGATCGCCTGATCCAGATCGCCGATCAGGTCCTCGGTGTTCTCGCATCCGACCGAGATTCTTACGAGATTGTCGGTAAGTCCCTGCTGAAGTCTCAATTCTTTCGGGACCGCATGATGGGTCATGCTTGCAGGATGCTGGATGAGGCTGTCGATTGATCCAAGGCTTACTGCGAGTGTGAATATTTCGGTATTCTTTAAAAGTTCCTTCGCTGTTTCAAATCCACCCTTAAGCTCGAACGCTATCATCCCGCTGAATCCGCTCATTTGTTTCTTTGCGGTTTCATGATTCGGATCGCTCGGAAGTCCCGGATACGACACGGAGTCAATATCCGGATGACTTTCAAGGAACTCGGCGATCCCCATCGCATTGATGTTGTGACGCTCCATACGCATCGAGAGAGTTTTTAATCCACGGAGGAAGAGGTAGCTGTCGAACGGGCTCATCACGGGTCCGGTATCGGTCCGGAATTTTTTCACCACCGCCAGATCCTCTTCGCTGCCAATAACGCATCCGCCGATGATATCTCCGTGACCGTTGAGGTATTTCGTCGCAGAGTGCATGACCATATCGACCCCGTAAGATAAAGGCTGCTGGTTGTAGGGGGTCGCGAATGTATTGTCTACAACCACTTTTATATTGTGCTCATGGCAGAGTTGGCTGATCGCGGCGAGATCGGTAACTTTATTTGTGGGGTTCGCCGGTGTCTCGAAGAAACAGAATTTTGTCTCTGGAGTTATTGCATTACGGACGTCATCAAGGTTGGCAGTATTTACGAAAGACGTTTTTATTCCCCATTTGGCGAAAACATCGCCGAACAGATGAAGACATGGACCATAGAGCGTATCGCCTGAAATGATGTGATCGCCCACCTCGAGAAACGGCAGCGTGGAACCCTCGACCGCGGCAAGTCCGCTTGAGAAAACATGCGCCTGCTCAGCCCCCTCGAGGCTGGCAAGAGTCCGCTCAAGCGCCTCTGTGGTGGGATTTCCAAGACGTGTATATATATGCCCCTCGCATTTGCCGGCGAACAGGTCGGCGCCATGCTCCGGCGATTCAAACGCGAAAGTGCTTGTCTGGAAAATCGGTCTCGCATGAGCGTGCAGGGGTTTGCCGTGACCCTCAGCGTGAATCTGTCGTGTCGTGAAGCCTAATTTTTTCATGTCCATGAGTTTAAAAACTCCCCTTTTTATTAATTGGACCATCCGAATTATCGATGTTCCTGAGTGCAATTGTCGATTTTACCACCAGTTAGGGAAAAAATCCGGTTTAATCGCTCTCTATTTTAACCTTTGCCGTTTGACTCTATCCGCTTATACTTATCTTCATGACATCCAATACCCACATCTGGAATTTCGGACCCCACTCGCTCGACTGCTCCCAACCGGTCCTTATGGGAATTATCAACGCGACACCAGACAGTTTCTCCGGCGACGGAATATTCCTCGATTCAAAGACCGCGATTTCCCAGGCGATGAAACTTGTCGATGAAGGCGCCGACATTATCGACATCGGCGGCGAGTCCACCCGTCCCGGAAGCGAACCTGTCACCGTTGACGATGAGATCAATCGCGTGATCCCGATTATTGAAGGAATTAAAAATCAGGGAATCGAGACGCCCATTTCAATCGATACTCGAAAATTGAAAGTCGCCGAAAAGGCGGTAGATGCCGGAGCGGTTATTATCAACGATGTCGCAGCGCTTGAGGATGAGCCTGAGATCGCGGATTTCATCGCGGAAAACAATCTGGGGGTTGTCCTCATGCACATGCTCGGACGTCCGAAAATCATGCAGGATGAACCCCACTACAATGATGTAATCGGGGAGATCGGTGAATTTTTCGAGGAGCGTCTCTCTTTCGCGCTGAGTAAAAACATCCCGAAAGAGAATATCGTTCTGGATCCCGGCATCGGCTTCGGAAAATATCTCGAACACAATATGCGCATTATGAACGAATGCGGCGAATGGCTGAAATTCGGCAGGCCTGTCATGGTCGGACCGTCCCGCAAGCGGTTTATCGGCGAGATTCTCGATGTGGATGTCACGGAACGGCTTTACGGGACCATCGGAGCATGCGTCGCATCATTTTATTCAGGTGCGAGCATTTTCCGCGTTCACGATGTTGGTCCGGTTCGTGAAGCGCTGAAGGTCGCATGTTGCATTAAACGGGAACTGCAGGTCTGCTGAAACCATGAGCGACGAAAGAACATTCAACTCACCCCTCTATCGCTCGTGCCTGACAGGAGAACCATTGACCCTGCGAGGCGCAAGAATCGCCACAGTTGCCGCGGACGATATTCCCAGGCGTCCGCAATTCAGGGGAACTGTTATCAAGGCGAATATCGATAATCCTGACGATAAAAAAGCAATCGAAGCAATCAACCAGTTTTATTGGGGATCAATGGAACAGGATATCTTCGGCAGAACCTACGATATTTTCGACTGCGATAATTATCTCGCGCGTCCTGAGTCGGATGAAACCGGATCGGACGACCCGTCCTGTCATCGAATCGCGGGGCATTTGGCAATAACCATCGAGGAAGAAGGATTCCTGCATATCGTAGTCTTCCATGTCTGGCCGCAATGGCATGGGAGAGCGGTCGGACGCAGACTTCTGGACAAAGCTGTTGAATTTGCAAGAGATTCAGGCCTTTCAACGATCAAACTCGGAACGACAAACGATAATATTCCCGCGCTTTATTTCTATCAGCGTGCAGGATTCGTTATCGAGAAGGTCGTGCCGGGTGAGGTCGCGGACAGTCACGGCGGCGCGCCCCCCGGATTCGCCGGAATTCCTGTGAGGGACGAAATACAAATGAGGCTGGATCTGTAATAAACGGGGACTGTAAACGGGGACTGGCACGCAATTTTACCGCCTGCTATTTTCCGCACTGCTATAATGTCCGAGCGGTAAAATTGAGTGCCTGTCCCCATTCGCCAAACAGGAGCAAATAAATAATGGCAAGGATTAAACGTGAGAAATGCTACATAAACGGTGAATTTGTCACCACAAAAAAACACAGCCCGGTAACAGATCCATGGACTGGCGAAGTTATCGCCCATGCCCCGATCGCGGACGACAAACTCCTTGAAAGCGCAATGGATGCGGCTGTTCGGGCTTTCAAACCGTTCGCAATAACTGCGCGTGACGAGCGCTCCGCAATGCTTCATGGTATCGCACAGGGAATCGCGAAACATGCCGAGGATTTCGCTCAGCTTATAAAAAAAGAAGGCGGAAAACCGATCAAACTCGCGCGCGGCGAGGTCGGAAGAGCGCAGATCACGTGTAAATATGCCGCAGAGGAGGCGGTCCGTTTCGGCGGGGAATGGCTTCCGCTCGACATCCATCCCGGCGCGCGGAATTACACATCGCTTGTCGGACGAGTGCCGCTCGGACCCACACTCGCGATCAGCCCGTACAATTTTCCGCTGAATC
>CBDUUJ010000013.1:0-16594 GCA_965370205.1 uncultured bacterium | reverse complement strand
TTTTATTTATTTCAATCCTCAAATCAAATCAATTCAATCCTCGAAATTCCAGTCGCCTCCGGGACCGCCATAGCAGCCCATGTCGCTCGGACTACCGTCGAAATCCTGGATATCCGGATCGCCAGTGTCTGCGCATGGCGAACCGGTCTGAAGATGGTGATCGGCTTCGGTATCCACGTATAATGGATCGAGATCAAGGCATGTGACATCCTCTCCGCAATTCAAGTATCTGTGAGCAGAACCGCCGGCACTCCATGCATCGCAGTAATAGGCGGTAATAACCGATGAGTCCTGGAACATCCCGCATGAATGCCCAAAAGAGGCATAACCACTCTGAAATCGGGTCGCAATGTTATTTCGGATATCCGGATTGGTGCCGGGAGCGGTTATCATGAAGCCGTTGGGATTGGATACCCAGCCGGTACCGTCCATGAAACGATCCACCGTGTTATTGATCATTTTCGCATCGTTTACATATGTAGCCTGGAAAGCTGTATTTGTGCCCCAATCCCACCATTGATCGCCGTCATACGCAAGACAGTTGCATACTGTCGCTCCGTCAAGCAGGTCGGTATCGGAGCCATGGAAATAGACGACACGGCCGCCCTTCCATTTATCCCCGAATGTGTGGAAGTAACAATGAGAAACCGTACAGTTATCGCCTGTGATACGGATCAGGTATTCGCTGTGAGGTTGAGTACCGGCATGCTTTACACGCCGGAAATTATGAAACTCGAATCCATCGATAGTCACATTACTACCGGTGACCGTCAGCCAGGTTGCATCGTGCCAATTCTGGTCATCATATATTGGCGGCTCACCTGTCGACCCCTGATAGCCCTGGAGATGGATATCATTAACGCTAATCCCCCATAATGTATTGGTTCCGTAATCAATCTGTTCAGCCTCCCCGCCAAAGACCATCACGATTTCTCCCCCAGTCACCGTCCCCATCGCGCTGTGAGCCGTATCGAATGGATTGGCTCTGTCGCCGGGGCCGGCCGGGTCCCCTTCAAGATCGTTGTCCCTGACATAAAGACCTGTTGCAACGACGATTCCGGTCGGGCTTGTGTATGTCAGGTTGTCATTCCCATTGACCCTGAGTACCGGATAGTACGTGCCGGGAGCGGTTCCGGCGGGGAAGTTGGCGGTATATAACGGACCGCCAGTGCCTTCATATATCCCGTCTCCGTCAAGATCCCAATCAAAAACTGTAGCCCCTTCGGAGCCTGACGCATCGAAGTCGATATCCCATTCGGTTGGAACAGGATTGTCAATTCCCTGCACACACCCGGATTCATATGGACCAATTCCGTCGTAGTACATATGCGGACCGATAATTTCAAAATATGAAAGAGCCGTTACCTGGACGAAATCCTCGACGGTTACATTCTTGCCACATACATTCTCCACGTAGATGTCATACAAGTCGCCCGGAGCTGTTCCGGTGAAGTCAACATCGCATGTGATCGTGTCCGCGCCGCTGACCACAACGTTTGTCGCAACGATATTGGTTACTCCAAGGAATTCGACAACCGTTGTTGAGCCTTCAAAGCCGTCACCATAAATTTCAATGCCTGTGTATGGATTAGGGCCTGGGTCGGTCACTCCATTGGGTGGATTAAAGTCGATACCTGTCACAGTGCAGACCGACTCATCCGAAATATGGAGGTCAAAGCGGAAGAATGCCGCGAGGAAGTCAGTGTCGGCGGCGTTTGGCTTTCCGAAATCGTTCGTGTAGTCAAATCCGTCGTACTGGCAGATTACCCAGAACTCCGAATCTGCAGAGCTTGTCAGTACCGTCGCCGGAAGATCGCAGTGATAGGTCGAGAATGTGTCATCGCCGCCTGTCGGGAGCATCGATGGTATCTCAACAGCGCCTGCTCCAAGAACTTCCGACTCAATAAAGATAGTCGATGGCTGATACTCCCAGCCCGGAACATGGATATCGAGGATCAGATTGCCGCCTTTGTTAAACTCATCGACGTAGTAAATATTATCTGTCACATCGACCGATAACCCGACCGCCTCAGGCGCGTTCGCGGGATGGCATTCCTCGGCCTTGCCTTCCCAGTTCGCTACGATAGCGTAACCGTATTGAAGTCCCTTTTCTTTTGGGAACCGAAGATAATAGTTTCTGGTATTTTTCTCGTCAGTTGAAAACACGCCATTCCCCGTTGTGCTGTTAAGGAAGGACCATAGATCCTGTTCTGCCCCAAGTCCGTCGGCGAAATATTTATATGGATTCAGAGTCGCATCGCCTGAAAACCCTGTCGAAGCAAAGGCACCAGGCGTATAGCTGAAAATACCGGATGCGAGAAACTCCACCGGATTGAACCAGCGCGTGTAACCATCGGGCCCGCCGCCCAGATAGTCCTCGGCGGGCGCTACACCGCTCGCTTCAGGATCATCGAGCATGATCTGGTCGGTACCAAACACCGGGTAATGAAGATCGCTGTTGTATTCGAGAGTGCCGCTGCCGTCGCTGCAGAAAATTCCGCGCACATCGTATCCGTTGTACTCGGGCATGTCCGGGAACGGATGCACGATTGTCACATCGATATCAATATCAACGTAATCCGTACTGACCGACAACTCGTAAATACTTGTATGAAAATTCCCGGGATTAATGTTCATAAAGGTTACAACATTCACTGAGAACATCGCTGAGCGGTTCAGTACCGCTTCCACTGCCCGGTTCTCAACATCTATGAATACATCGTAATAACCCCAAAGATGTGTCTGGGTCTGCGCTGAGTGATTTACCATTCCGGTTATTCCCGAATCAACGGACGGCATCACGGGACTTCCACTGCCACTGGAACAGCTAACCGTAATAAGTACCGATACGAGCACCGTAGCGAAAAGAACGGTCCATCGATTCATTTTTATTACCTCCAACGGAGTAGTCTTCACTCTTAAAGGAAATCGTGCTTCTATTCCTCAATCAGCGCTGCATTGCGGCGTCCGACATCGTAGTTGTCACCGTCCATGTAAGCCCAGACCACATGCAGATGTCCCTCATCCGCGTCGATGATCATATCCGGATCGATATTCATCGAGCCCGGCGTGCTGACCAGTTCCGGTCCATCGAAATTCTCGCCGCCGTCGAGGCTCGTGAAAAGCCATACTTCATTGCCGCTTTCGTATGCAACTGAAATGACATCAAGCCCGAACGGATGACCCAGGCTCAGAACGGCATCGTTGAACGGGTTTGCCTGCTCGCGGATTACCACTTCTACCGGGTCATCGAATGTTTCATTATCGCGTGTATAAACCAGTTGATAATTCCCGCCTGCCGTGACTCTGCGCGTATAGGCGATATGACATATATTGCCGGGTTCGACATGCAGCGACGGATCCCTGACTTCGTAGTAATCCGACCCGCTATTAAATACGACCGTGGTGTCATCCCATGCAGTGATGGGATCGTAATCGGTGTTCCGGCACAGGTGGATTATTTTTTCATCCGTGCTGAACACCGCAAGGAAGACATCCTCGCCGTCGCCGAGATCGATCGACCGCACGTGGCTCAGAATGTTCCCGCTGGTGATTGTATAGTCCGGAAACGAATACCAATTCTGGTCGCCGCTGAACAGCTTGGATGGTGAACGCCTCATGACTGTCGAGCTGGTCAGGTCTCTGATGCAGTAGACCCAGCCATGAATATCAACCAGAACCTCGGTGTTGTATGCCGGGTATCCAGCCTGGAAGCCGCGTTTACAGGCGCCTGGAATAATAGGAGCTATGCCGCATGAACCGTACGAATATGTACTATAGGCGACATAGGTTTGTGAGGGAAAAATCTTGCACTGGTCGGAATAAAAGAAGTCTGGCCCGTATTCAGGCATTCCGATACAACTGTACGTATCGCCATCGTTTGTACTGCGAAATCTCACCACGATGTAATTTTTAGGGTTGGTTCCCAGGTAGTTATTGGCAACCAGCATCATAGCCAGGTCGCCGTTATATTCCTCGCAGAGAGCGGGTGAAAGTACATCCATATCGAATGTGGGATCCCCATAGGGTGTATTGCATGTCGGGAAGCCAAGAAACTCGTCAAACCCCCAACACATAACAGGCAGAATGGTGAAATCTGCGTCAGAATCATCGTGGATGGAAGGTGCATTGACTAGTGTGGCCCGCACTCGCACGGTATCCGACGTGTCATCGGGAATTTCCCAGTTGTAAACTCCATCGTCATCGGTCGCGGCAACGATTTCATTGATATCAGAAACAAACTCATCTTTGGAATATTCCAGCTTGATCTGGCCTGAATTGTATGTAGTTGTCCACGTGATATCGTGATGCGATCCGACCATCCATACTTCCCCGCCGTTGGGGATTGCAAGAATAATTGTTGATATGACTCCGCTCAGGACTGATACGGATGACTGCATAAATGCCGCTCTCCTGGCCGGATCGGGATATTCGGTCGGGAATCCCTGCCCATAGGAATCGCCATTCAATCCGGCGGCTTCCACAATTACCCATAAATCCGCTTCACTGCTTGACTGCGGTGTGCAGTTGGCAATCTCCACCTGAAACACCGATGAATTTTCGGTTCCTGGAATCGCAACTGCCGCAAGTCCAACCTGTGAGAATTCATATGAACCTGTCGGAACAAAATCCCCCTCAATAATTATTCGCTCAATCTCATTCGGTACGCCAGGTCCGCCGACCGACCCGCCCTGCCAGTCGAAAACCTCGATGTCGGCTCTGAAATTCCCCCCGGAATTTGTTTCATTCTCATAATAGAGATCGCTTGCCACTGTGGACACATCGAGGAAAAACGCCTCCTCGCAGTTTGCCGATGACGGGAAATCATCCGGATCATAAATGTCGGGCTGTCCTGAAAGCGTCGGATCGCCGGGTTCCCATGCGGCAATGACAGCGTACTGGAAATCAACCACCGGAGAACCATCGATAATCGGAAATTCGAGCTTGTACCGTCTGGAATTAATCATCCCGGCTCTGAAAATTCCGCGATCATCCGCGTTGCCTGGCGCTGTCACCCATTCATGGTAATCATCATCCATATCCAGATAATCAGCGAAAATTTTATACGGATTCAACATCGCCGACGGATTCGGCAGATTTGAAAGTTCCCCCGGACAGTACTCGAAAAGAGGTATTCCATCGCCGTTGAACTCAGGCTGGTTGAACCATCTCGTCCAGCCGTCCGCGTTCAGGAGAGTCGCTTCATTCCCGCCTGCATCCGGACCACCACTGTACGTCAGCCCGTCATAGGTCAGAGTCGATGCACCATTGTGTAAAAACACTCCCCGGACATCGAAACCGTGGAACTGGTCATGGCCCAGGAATGGATGCTTAATTGTCACCGTGCAATCCAGACGACCCTCGGTCTGTAAATTAGTCACATCGAGATCGCTGATCTGGAAATTATCCTCTGTCAGCGATAGAAGATTGTTCATATTCGCCGTGAAATTCGCGGTCCTAAGTGGAACGATCTCGATCCGATCGCTTCCCGGCTCCATGAAGCAGTGCCAGAGTCCCCAGAGAACTCGGGGGGTGTAATTCACATCCGTCTTTGAATAAGTCTGAGTAAAATTATTATCCGTATTACCGGCAATTGGATCGGAACCGCTGTTTCCGCAACCCAGGATAAATAAACTCAGCAGGATGATAGCAATGCCCCAGTGTGTAAATTGCCTCATGGTTTCCTTCTCCGCGGATCGTTAAATAATCCGGTTTTCCATTCCACCCATCTTCTATTGACAGAACAAAACTATATATGGGAAATAAATAGTGGCCGATAAAAATATTACATCTCAAAGTGCGAAACGGTTACTGAGTAATCGACATCTCCATCGTCATTATGAAGCTCATTTACTTTCTCCATGAACTCACGCATTAATTCGCCGATCTGTTTGGGAACTGTTGAAAGGTCTTCTTTTTTAATCTTCACAACATTTCTGCTTGCTGCTGCTTTCAGTTCGCCGCCACGACGTAAGGAATTGCTGCAGTCTTCGTTCGTCTCATTCGTGATGTTCATGATTAACTGAAAATATGGTTCCTTCGGGCCGGATTCCTCACTTCCACGATGAATAAAATTCAAGATTTCCACGGCCTGATATACGGATTCATTCAGATTTTTAACGCGACGGGTCTCAATCAGCTTTACAAGATCATGTTTCAGAAGAACCTGAAGATGATGATAAAGCGACATGCGATCCACACCCAGGATGACAGCCACCTCTGAAATAGTCCTTGGCTCATTGAGAGCTGCATGGAGCTTTAATCGCATTGGATCCGTTAAAGCCCGCAATTGTTCAAGCTGCTCGTTATCAAGCTCATTCAAACTTTTTGTGTCCAGCATTGCTCTTTTCACCAACATTTAATTTTTTTTCAATGATTAATCAACACGCAATGTAGCATAAGCAGGCAATATTGTCAAATCGAGCATTGCATTGAATAAGATTCCAGAAAATGCGACTGAAATGAACAACTCCGACTTAAGCTTGTGCCGGCTTTTTCCTGGCTGGGAATTAAAAAATAAAAAAGCATTTCCCTCTTTGGTGATATTTGATTAGCCGGAAAACAGAAATTCATTCGATAAAAATTCCAGAAAATAAGTCGAGCAAACCACCTCAAATGTGCTAAAATCCCAATGTCGCGGAATTGTTATCCGTGGCTGGAGATGATGCGAATTGGTGAAACGTCTCAAGGACGATGAAGTAACCACCCTGACGTTCCATTTCAGGAACGATGTCGAAGCCGTGCAGGTGCTCGGGATCGCTGACCGCAACCTTCGCGCGATCCAGGAGAACACATCCGCGCGGGTTGTCCCACGAGGCTCATCCGTGCGGATCACGGGACCGAAAAATGAGGTCGCGATCGTGCAGCAGCTCCTCGGCCAGCTCGTTAAACGGGCGCAGGCGGGTGACGAACTCTCCGAGGATGATATCGAGCGTTTTTATCACATGGAGAGAAGCCGCGAAGCCGAGCAGATGCAGGTCATCGATTCGGAAGCCGATGAGATCCCCGCGAAAAAGCCTCCCGATCACTCATTCGACGGGCTTGTGATCGATGGCGGCCTTCTCAAAATCCACCCTCGGACCGAGGGACAGGCCGATTATGTGCGCGCGATGAAGGATAACGCGATCACTTTCTGCGCCGGACCCGCCGGAACCGGAAAGACCTATCTCGCGGTCGCAATGGCGGTGAATCATCTGAGCCGGGGGAATGTCCAGAGGATAATTCTCACCCGTCCGGCGATCGAGGCCGGCGAGAGCCTCGGATACCTGCCGGGCACGTTCCAGGAGAAGGTCGATCCGTACTTCCGTCCGCTCTATGACGCACTCTATGAGATGCTTGGAATCGAGAAAACACGCAGGCTGATCGACCGCGAGGTGATTGAGATCGCGCCGCTCGCCTATATGAGAGGTCGCACGCTGAACAAGAGCTTCATCATTCTGGATGAAGCGCAGAACACGACCGGGCGTCAGATGAAAATGTTCCTGACCCGCATGGGACCGCGGTCGCGGATGGTTATCACCGGCGATCCGACCCAGATCGATCTTCCCCAGGGGGAGATATCCGGACTCGCCCACGCTCTGAATCTCCTTTCGCAGATCGGGGGGATCGGAATCACATGGCTTGACGAGGGCGATATCGTGCGGCATTCATTAGTGCAGCGAATCGTCGAGGCGTATGAGAAATCGGAAAAGAAAAAAAAGGAAGGGCAGAAAACATAAAACGACTGAAATCCCGGATGAGGATAAACCACGGTAATAATCAGGATTTCAACATGCGTGTAGTGAGAGAAGGAAAATTTAAGCACTTTTTATTGGATTTAGCGATACTAGATTGTATATCCTATAGTTAAGATGAGGTTGCAGTGGTAATTGGATTTCCTGTTTCCATCCAACCTTGATTTATCAACTGAGCGAATATGCCATCATCAGACGAAGGCCCCCCTGTAATTTCCGCTCTCTGGCGCCGGATATTCGAGAGCCCTGTCACGCCGCGCGTCGCGGTCACACTTGCCTGTTTCCTTCTGATTTTCGCCATCACCGCAAATCATCTGGCGCATCCGAAATCACCGATTCCGCTGGTCGGGGATGTAGCCGGCAAGGACTATAAGGCAACCAATTCGATAATCTACACCGACACTGAGGCCACAAAAATAGCACGCGACGCCTCGGCAAGGGAGGTCGGTCCGGAATATAAGATCGACGTTATTGCCAATAACAGGGTGATTGTAAATCTCAAGGAATTCTTCTCGAGAATCGATGAACTCGCTGTTGAAATCAAGCTGATAGAAGAACTGGCTTCGCCGACGGAAGAAACCGAAGGGACGGAACCAACCTCTCCTGAAGGTCCGGAGATCAACGAGGAAGCCACAATCCCGATAAACCTTGATGATGTCAGAGACTCTGCGGCAACGGAGCTTCTCGATCTCCTTGATAATTATCTATACAACTCGCATCTGCTCCAGAACAAGCTCACCGGCGAAGACCTCATTAATCTCATCAATCTGGATTCAATCACTCGTGAAAATGTCCATAGCATAATCGAAAGCTCCCTGCGCGACCACATGAGATATTTCATATTCGCAGTGGATGACGAGCTTCGCAACGAACTGAGTGCCCTCAACGAAACAATCATCCGGAAAGCCGAGGAGTCCGGATTCTCACCGGAAAACAGCCTGCTTGCGGCTCAGACAGGGAAATATTTCCTCAGGCCAAACGCCGTCCTTGACGATGAGGCCACCGCGCTGGCCAGAGACCAGGCCCGGGAAGATACGGAACCGATCCGAAAGGAGGTCAGAAACGGGGAAATTTACCTTCGGACCGGGGAAGTGATCACCCAGGAACATATAGACATTATGATGGAACTGGGGATGGTCGGGGGCGCTCGACCGCAAAATATCTGGATAACCATTCTCCTGTTCACATTGATTCTTGCGCTGGCACTCGTGATGGGATCCATCTACACTGTTGGCAGGGGGATCAGGCAGTTCAACGATCCGCGTTATTACCTGCTGTTTTACACAATCATCACGATCGCGTATCTCTCCAGTTTCTTTCTGATCCAGAGATTAACATCCGCCGATGGAGCAAGACCCGCCGAATTACTGCTCTCACTTGCGTCGCTTCCCGTAATTGCCGCTGCAGTTCTGATCTCACATTACTTCACACGCATACTCGCGCTGCTTGTTTCCGGCTTCCTGGCGGTGATTGTCACCCTCGCGGCAGGCGAACCTTCCCTCCTGCTCCCTACCCTGTTCACATCGCTCCTGGCATGTATCATGATCGAGCGCGACTGTCAAAAATCACTGATGATCAGGGCAATTATCATTCTGCCTCTGGCCTGGGTGACAGCCCTGATCGCTCAGGCGTATTCAGCCGGCATCCCCCTCGCCATCCTGGGAGAGAATCCCTGGTTCCTTCTGCTGGGAACCGCCCCGGCTCCTGTTGCGCTGGTCCTGGCAAACTTTGTCCTCGACGCCGCATTTAACATCCCGACATCCAGCCGCCTCGCGGAATTCGACAACCAGGATCATCCGCTCCTGAGAAAGCTCCAGTTCGAGGCGCCGGGAACATGGCACCACTCGATGATGGTCGGACTTATCGCCGAGGCCGCATGCCAGGCTATCGGAGGAAACACCCACCTGGTTCGGGTTGCCTGCATGTACCACGACATCGGCAAGCTTCGCCGTCCGGAATTTTTCATCGAGAACCAGCACGGCGGGGTCAATGTCCACGACAAATATTCACCCTGGCTTTCCAAGATCATTATCGAGAGCCATGTCAAGGACGGGATCGCGATGGCGAAAGCTCACGGGCTTCCCCAGGAACTGATCGACATGATTCCGGAGCACCACGGAACCAGTCTCATCTCATACTTCTTCAGGAAAGCGCTTGCGATGTCGGAGGATGGTTTCATCAACGAGTACGATTATCGCTACCCGGGACCCAAGCCGCAAACCCCGGAGGCTGCCTGCATCAACCTGGCGGATGCCGCCGAGTCGGCGACAAGATCGCTTGAGGAACCGACCCCGCATCGCATCGAGTCGCTGGTCAATAAAATTTACGAGGAACGCCTGCTGGACGGGCAGTTCGATGAATGCAGGCTGGATCTGAATGAACTCGAAACAATCAAGGACACAATCATCGACAGGCTCATCGGCTCCTACCACGCCCGAATCGATTACCCCGAGGAGGAGGAGCTGAAACGCCAGTTGCAGCTCAAACGCGCTGAGGGAGATAAAAAAGCTCTGCCTGATAACCATCAGGACGATGAGGAATAGATTCATCGCTCTCAATGGACCCCGACATGACCCTTCCCATCATTGAACTCCGGATCTCATCGGACCTTCCTGATTATTTCCAGGACCGTGATTCTGTGAGCGCATGCTTTTCCAGGGCACTGAAACCGATCCTGGATACTCTCATGGATATCGAGAATGCGGGGAATTTCGTGCTTGGCGTCACACTGACAAATGACTCGGAAATCCGAATTTTCAATCTGAAACACCGCAATCAGGATAAAGCAACCGATGTTTTGAGCTTCCCATTGCTTGATGACAGTGAAAATCCCGATGATATTCTCCCGGATGGCCCTCCTGTAATGCTCGGAGATGTCGTTATAAGCATGGAGACCGTAATGCGTCAGGCTGATGAAAGAAAGATGCGGTTCATCGATCGCCTGGCTGAATGCTTCACGCATGGAGTCCTGCACCTTCTCGGATACAATCACAACTCCGAGGATGACCGCCTGATAATGGAAAATCTTGAGGATAAGTTAGTACCCGGGGTGATCCGGGAATTTGAAAAATATACGTCGCAGGCGTGACATTTCACGATATTACATATAGAATATGTACAGGAAACTGGTTGATGTCTGACGAGCAAGAAAGCGACCCCTATCACAATCTGTGGAAACACCCGGATTACGTGCATTTCGATGTAAAGGCAGGTGAAATCGTCCTTGGACGATCCTGGTAGTATACCCCTGCTGGCTTCCACAGTTAGCGTCCCATTTACAGGATTCACGCCGCATTTTATCGGTATCGGTATTGTGGCGTGTTTTATTACGTCATTCTTCTTCTCGGGCCTTGAGGCGGGCCTGTTGAGTTTGAACCGTATCTGGTTAAGTGAAAAAGCAGCCGGAGGAAATCGCCGCGCTGCGCTTCTTCAGGAAATTATCCGAATTCCTTCCAAACTGATCGCGGTAATGCTCACGATGGAAGTAACATCCAACGTGGTCCTTGCCGTACTGTGGACCATAGTGGGACATTGGGGCATCGAGGCTCTGCTCTTACCGGTCTGGACAATATTTGTCTGGGAAGCCGTACTTATCCTTCTCATCGTGATGTTCTGCGAGATCGTCCCCAAAGCCCTCTTTGCATCCAATGCCGAGCGTTTCACCATGGCTCTGGCTCCCCTGGCATATTTCCTTATCAGGATCGTGCATCCATTCGCGGCAGTCCTGGAATGGGCAGCCCGAATTCTGATCAGGATTTTCACGGGCAAATGGGTCCAGCCGAAGACTTCGAGGGTTACGGAAGAAGACCTCATCACGATGGTCACTGTCGGAGAGGATGAAGGTGTAATCGAGGAACAGGAAAAGGAGATTATCCACTCGATCTTCGAGTTCGGCGACCTTGTTGCACGCGAAATCATGGTTCCACGTGTGGATGTGTCCTCCCTTGAGATCAATGACAGTGTCGAGGACGCACTGGAAATCATTATTGGTTTCGGTTATTCACGAATCCCTGTTTACGAGGAATCAATCGACCATATCAAGGGTCTCCTGTTTGCAAAGGACCTTCTCAGGCATATTGAGCAGGGAGATCTCGATAAACTGAATCTTGGCGACCTGATACGTCCAAATGTGTTTTTCGTGCCTGAGATGAAAGACCTCACAAGCCTTCTCGAAGAAATGCAGGCGAGAAAGGTGCATCTTGCCGTCATCCTGGATGAATACGGCGGCACTGCGGGATTAGTGACTATCGAGGATATCCTGGAGGAGATCGTCGGGGACATCCAGGACGAATACGACAAACCCCTCGAACGTCTGGTCACAAGGGAACCGGACGGCAGTTTCATTGTCGACGCAAAGCTCGGGCTTCATGATTTCGATGACGAGATCGGCGTTGCGCTGCCCGAGGAGGACGGAGTTGAGACGGTGGGAGGACTTCTGTTCCAGATACTCGGCAGGGTTCCGGCTGTCGGCGAGGTGGTCCCTGTAAAACCTGCACCAGTTGAGAAAAACGGGGATTTTGTCAACGGGAACAATCAAATTGAGATGGTCAGACTGAAAGTTCTGGAAGTGGACGATAACCGTATCGGACGAGTGCTTGTCTGCCTTGAGAGAAGTGAAGGTATCGAAAATACGAACGATTATACTGCTGATGATAACGGCGGTGAAGCGCGATCGACGTAGTATTGCTGAATATTATATTTATTCTGACTTTCGTCGTTTTTCTCGCGGCTGCGTACTTCTTCGCGTTTGCCGAGAGCGCTACAATCGCAGCCCAGCGTGTGTCCCTTGCACATGCCAAAAATGAAGGCGACCCAAGGGCGAAACTGGTCGAAGCCTTCCGCGATAATCCAAGAAAATTCTTCGGAACCACACTCATTGGAACAAATATCTGCATCATCACGATGTCGGTGATCGGAGCGCACACCATGCTTCCAGGCTGGGGTGTGCCTATAGTTGTCGCCACTATAATCGTCGATATCCTCATCCTGGTGATCGCCGAGATAACTCCCAAAACGCTGTCTCTTTCGAACCCGACACAAAGCAGCATGCGAATCGCGAAACCTCTGGATTTCGCATCGCGTATGCTTGCACCTCTTATCTGGCTGCTGACCTACCTGCCATCCAGAATTCTGAACATCGATAAAATTTTCCATCCGGGTGACGATGAAGTCATCACCGAGAGCCAGATAGTCCACATGATCGACCTCAGCGCCCGTCAGGGAGGTATCGATACATCCGAGGGTGAACGCGCAGTCAAGGTCTTCAAATTTGCCGATACAACTGTCGAGGAAGTAATGACCCCAAGGGCGGATATGGTCACTCTATCAACCGGCGACACACTTCGCAACGCGCTTCATACCACCAACGCCACCGGTTTCTCACGGCTCCCCGTTCTCGATCCTGAGACGGATGACTCTCCTGGATTTTTCGCCGCCAAGGATATCCTCAAACTTCAACGCGAGGGTCGGCTTGATGAGCCGGTGGTTGATCACCTCCGCAAAATCAGGTTTATTCCTGAGACCAGGATCATCCTTGAACTTCTGGGTGAGTTCCGAACCAGCAGTGAACAGGTCGCTCTCGTGGTGAACGAATTCGGTACGATCACCGGTCTGGTGACACTCGAGGACCTTCTTGAAGAGATTCTTGGAGAAATATACGATGAGTATGACAGCGAGGATGAGGAATCCGATGCCCATTGGGTCAAGGGAAGCCTCGTCGTTGTGGGCAATTACCCGATCGATAAGCTCGCTGAGCGATTGAAAGTCGAACTTCCGAAGGGAGATTTCGATACCGCTGCCGGACTTCTCCTGCACCTGCTCGGTCATATCCCGGAACCGGGAGAAAGCATCAACATTGATGGATGGAACCTGGTTGCCACACATATCGTGCGCCATCGAATAACCCGGATTATCGCAAGGGCAATCAAGAATTCACCGGATAAATCAATTCCCGAATGACCTCAAATAACGGTCACTCATCCGCCGCAGACAAGGATGCAGGCGTAATCCTCATAATGACATCGGTCGAATTCCCAGACCTCAAGCTCAATATCAACCGTCGTTCTGTTCGGTAAATAAAACCAGACAGCCGGCTCCGCATCCGTGCCGATATCCTCACAGATATCCCGGCCGCGTTGCCACGATACATGCAGATCCAGATCCTCGATCCACGGTCCGCCTGCCGCAAAGACTACGTAATACCCACGCTGCAGAGTGATGGAATACGTTCCTGAATCGTCGATCTCGTCAATATCATCCATGATCGGAACCAGATTGCGATGTCGCGCGAAATCATGGAGATAGTCTAGCTTCCGCTCGACATATCCGCGTCGCTCGCTTCTCGACCAGCCCTCATCCCAGGAGCAGCTCCAATCATCATCCCAGTCACCCCACCACGACCGCCAGTCGTCCGAATAATCGTTCCAGTCACGCGAGTAATCATCATCCCAATCGTCGTAATAGTCATCATCCCAGTCATCGTAATAGTCATCGTCCCAGTCCCGGCGACCACGGTTATCCCGATCATCCCATCGATTATTTCGATTTTCCCGGCGATTATTCCTGCCCCTCTGATCGTTGCGGTAGTCCGATTCACGCGAGACGACGAGACAGTAGTAGTCCGAATCGGCCCAGTCGTTATATCTGAAGACAGTCAGCTCAAACTCGACCTCCTGCCAGTCGTTCAGTGTGAATGAGACGACCGGAAAGTTGTCGGACATGTGATCGCTGTCGAGTTCCCACCCGCGACTTTCGCTTGCGACCATATCGAGATCATCGATGCGGCGGCCACCCTCGGCATAGGCGTGATATTCGCCGGGCGGAAGATTATAGAAATGGCTTTTTTCGGAGCGGATTGTGCCGAATTCCGTTTCAATAACCTCATAATCGAGATCCTCGGCATAATCGATCCAGTAGTCGAGTTTGTCCTCGATGTAATCCCGTCGCGAATCGGCGGCAGCGGGTGTCGCCATGATAATCAAAAAACAAATGATGATTGAAAGGATCGGCAGGATACGCATAATTGCCTCCTTGAAAAATTCTGTTATTTGTAAAGTTCTGTTCTTTGCAAAAATCTAACCGCACTTGTTAATGGACCGTGGAAACAGGTAACCCCATATTCAGAACAACCGGTGGCGCCTGCAAGCGGAGCGTCAGCGGAGCTTGAGGTGTTGAAAATATCAGACGAGGACAATACGGACGGGGACACCTGCATTTCGAGGACGAAATGAGGTGTCCCCAATACTTCTGACAATACTTCTGACAATACTTCTGATATACCGCTTCTGATAAAAAAACCCGCCCTTTGTATCAGGCGGGTAAATTGATTCAAAATCAGGAAGTTTATATTTATCAGGCCTCAGCGGTCTTCTCGACCAGTTGCGGCTTCTTAGTGACAAGAATGACAACCGCAGCGATGAGGCTTGCGATACCGGCGATCACGAACGGAGCCATCCATGCAGAATATCCTGCTCCACCAGCGGCCATGTCGCGGAAATACCCGGCGATCTGCGGACCGACCAGCCCACCGACACCGTATGCCGTGAACATCCAGCCATAGTTGACACCGACATTCTTGTTGCCGAAATAGTCAGCGGTAGCTGCCGGGAAAAGGGCGAAATTGCCGCCGAAGTTGAACCCGATTATCGCGGCCATGATGAAAAGGCCAATAGCGACCTTGCCCACAAAGAAGAACAGCAGCATCGCGATTCCCTGGATCAGACACATGAGGAAGATAGCCAATTTTCGTCCGATTTTATCGGAGATCATGCCCCACGCGATACGCCCGAGTCCGTTCGCAAGCGCGTAGAATACCGCCATCGCAGTTCCCGCTGTCGCGGCAGCGGCTTCAGCGGTCATGCCGGTTGTCTGAAGCGCGTCTATTCCGAACAGCTTGATAACACCGATAACCATCAATCCCGCCATCGCACCCGCAATAAAACAGAACCATATCATGTAAAATTGTGGAGTTTTAAGCATCTGGAACTGGTCGAACTCAACTGCTCCTGTCGCCGCGGCATCGGTTGGTGGAGGAGGCTCCCAGCCTTCAGGTTTGTAGTCATCCGGCGGGTTGACCATCCAGATCGAGCCGATAAGCACCGCGACCAGGTAAACCACTCCGAAAATCATCCAGGTCTGCATGAGTCCCATATTTTCTATCATATGACCCCATGAACCGGCGGCCTTGACCCAGATCAGCGCTCCGAATCCGAATCCCGCGACAGCGAGTCCGGTGATCATTCCTTTCTTGTCGGGGAACCATTTGACACCGACCGCGATCGGGCACACATACGCAAGTCCGATACCCGCGCCGCCGACCAGTCCGAGAAGTACCACCTGCGCACCAAGCGATTTACCAAAAAGACCCGCCAGGATATAGCCGATTCCCAGTATAATTCCACCGGTCATCGCCACGATTCTCGGTCCGGCTTTCTTCTGCCAGTTGCCGGCGAGAACCATAACGACGGCGAATGTGGCCAGTCCGATTGAAAACGGAAGCTGCGACTGGGCCTTGGTGAACCCAAACAGCCCGCCGTCCTCAAGCGGCTTTGTAAGCTCAGCCGTGTAAGCCGACCACGCGTAGATCGCGCCCAGACAGAGCTGGATAAGGATAGCTCCAAGTACAACGAGCCATCGATTCATCTTTGGTTGTGATTTCTCCATAAAAACGTCCCTCTCAATGGGTAAATTAAGTTAAACCCCCCTTAATTCCGGGGGATGTGAAACAAAAGAAAATACGCTGGCGGAGTATAGCAGAAATCAACAATCAATGAAAGGAGGCCCGGAGTGATGACGTCCCGTTATCATCTGCTGCGTCGATAGTGATGAGCGCAGGATTCGCTCACTCCGACCGACTGGAAGTC
>CBDUUJ010000012.1:0-17682 GCA_965370205.1 uncultured bacterium | reverse complement strand
GTCCTGAAAGTGGAGTGCTGGGGAATTTACAGCGGTTCACTTTCGTTGTTTAAGTTCCTTCTCTAAATCCTTGATACGCATGGTTGCGGCCTTTTGAGACAAGCCGCCGATTGCGTCATAGTCTGGCTTCTGACCTAACTGATGCTGAAGATACCCGATGTAACGAAGCTGTTTGTTGGAAATCTTTGATCCGCGATCTTTCGACGAACCTTGATTGTCAGCAGGTTTCTTAACCTGTCCATTGTCAGGTTTGTCTCTCACTTCAGGCATCTCAACACGTCCGGACAAAATCAGACTGACTTTACTATCGACCGTTTGACTGCACTCGACCATAAAATCATCCAGGATCGATTCGTGATCGATAATATCCTCAGCGGATTCCGCCATGACAAGTGTGTAAGCAAGAATAGGATTAACATCCTCATCCCGCAAGCCAAACGCTTCCGGAAATTGCAGGACAGCGAGTTTCACGGCGTACTTAGATAACGCGTTCACTTCGCACCTCCGTCATGACATCAGCCAGGGATTTCGGATTCCAATAGAGATCACGCTCGATTGGCAATCCAAGTTGCCCGCGAACGGACTCAAGTTCAGACAACCAGAAGTAACCCAACTCAGCTTCGAGACCATTGACGAATCCGAAGAATTGGACATCTCCACTCTCTTCATCTTTCGACGCGCTTACCGCGTACCAAGTCCAGTTCGAATCGGGAGTAAAGAATTTGACGATAACCATCAATTCTTTCTCAGTCAGTTCCCGACCGGGTCCGGATGGGTGGTACATGTCTTGTGCCTGGAGTTTTACAAGATCAGAATCGAGTAGTAGCTTCAATAGGATTCACCTCCATAGAACTTTATTTACGAATCAAATCATGCATTCTCTGACGAGAGGAGACTGAACCAGCTCACCGCATTCTGAGCATTTGCATTGACCATCGGGTTCGAGGCGATAAACTTCACCGCACGCACACTCGACTTCAAATACAGACGCGAGAGCCAAAGATGAGCCGTACTCATCGAGAAGTTGTCGCACGGTTGCGCCGTGCTCGACGTAAATTTCATCCATTGATGAACCTCCTTTGTAGTATGAAAATTGGTGGGATTTAGAGCGGAATGTTAATGGGCAAACGGCTTCTGCCAACTCAGCTTATCATGCCGTATTGATACCCTGTCAAAAATGACCAAATTTTGCGATGCGGAAGATCGTTGATAGAATGAAGAGTTACTGCCTCTCATCGGGACAAGGGAATTCGTCTACGATCTGGAGAAAAACCGTCAGGTTGTCGTCTTCTGACGGCCAGCGGTGGGATCGCAAGACTTTCATTGAGGAACGCCTGTATTGTAACAATTCGTTACTTTAAATACAGGCGGTTTTTGCACCTTGTATCCTTAATGGTGATTTCATCGGAGAGGCAGTGCGGGACTAATTCGTCTCATCCAGGGGAATGTCGGAACCCACGACTTCCCCGCTTTTTTCTGTATCCGGTTTCTCAAGAAATTTCAAATCCTCTGGTGTTTCAATCTCTTCTTTTTCCTGAGTTTTATCTCTCATCAGGTGTTTCAGAATTTCAACATTGAGCTGTTTCCTTCGTTCTTTATAGGATTGCTCCAAAGCTTCCATAGATACGTAATCATCCGAGTAAACAAAATCAGTGTAACCCCGTAACGGATTATCCAGCGTCCTGATTAACTCCGGGTGCTCCATAACGCCTTTGACAAAAACATAAGCGTGGCGGAACTCCAGCCTTGAGAGCTTATGAAATGCGACCTCCCAAAGTTCCATCAGTGTGAACTTGTTTTCAGGTTCTTGTAGTAGATGGTCATCGCGAGCTTGAAGATTTTCAAGCATGTTCTCTGATTCTTTTGAGAGTCTTTCCGCGTCCTGACGTGAAACACGGAAATAAATCTGTGTTTGTGCGTTACCCAGGATCAGAGAGATGAGCTTGTCATCGAGCTGTTTCAAACTCTGATGAGCCATTGTCAGACACAACCCGAATTTTCGTGCCTCCGCTAATACTGTATCAAAAGATTCTGTGGCAATGTTCTGGAATTCATCGACATACAAAGCAAATTGTCTTCGCTCCCCTGTCCGTGTCAGAAAACTCATTTCAATATCTGCCATCAGCAGAGCACCGAATAAATCAGCGTTCCCAGCGAGTCTACCTTTTGCCAGATTGATAAGAAGAATACTATTAGAATCCATTATCTCTTTAATATTAAACGAGGATTTAGGCTGAGATAGTCTTGCTCCGATCCGTCGATCCGACATGAATGCAGATACTTTATTCAGCGAGGATTCTATGAACATCGAACGTTCTTTTGGATTCCAGGCATTATACCGACCGAGAAAATATTCCTTTGTCTGCTCTATATCCGACCTCTCAATCAATAGCATTCTGAAATCTGCATCGATCAGAACTTTATCAAACTCAGCCAAGGTGTAGCCCTGCTCACAAAGAAGTGTCAGAGTGTGGCGCAGAATGTCTTCCATTCTCGCGCCCCAGGAATCCTCCCAGATGCGCTTGAATGCCAGGACAAGCTTAGCCACTTGTTCTGCTACCATAACACCGTCACGGCGCTCCAGCGGATTGTAAGCCAGCATGTGATCCGTATCAGAAAGGTCGAGAATTAACGTTTGATCTTTACGTTTTTTCAGGTGCGGTATCAGATCATTTACGAGATCGCCATGAGGATCGATTACACAGAATCCTATCCCGCTTTCTACATCCTGAACCAGGAAATTTTTCAGCAGAGAAGTTTTACCCGATCCGGACGCTCCGACGATATACATGTGAGTTGAACGATATTTGCCGGGAATCTGCAAAATATCCTCAAACAGCGTATTGCTGGATTTGCCGACTTCCAATTTGAAATCACCGCGAACCCCAATTGGCTGATGCTGAGATAAATCCCATAGTGCCTTGGAAGTTGCGTTTGCCACCATTTCTCGAACCTTGATAAAACCAGTCGTGGTATCTTCCATGTGATAAATAAAATTTGTGAGCCAATTACGAAAAGCAAACCACAGAAAGATTACGATAAAAACAACCGACAGCCAAGCTAAGATGCTGAATACAGAAGCGAAGTGAACTACAGGTTCATTTTCCAATATATCCCCCTTGTTTCAATAGCAGAGGATTATACACAAGAAAGAAATTTAATTTAATCCCCCCGCGCTTAATGTCGGACTGAATGCCGATCCTCCCCCACCGTTGCAAAACGGCGGGAGGGGCGGAGTCGGGGACAAAAACCAAATCTCAAATGCCTGCTATGTCAGTCCAGGACAAGGATAGCTGAGATTAGTGCCCCTACTTAGTTCCTACAGGGTGTTAAGTAGACCCTATTTTTCTGCTTTAGTCTTCTCGAAGAATGAATTATAATCTTCCCAGAGGGGCAGCCAGCTAGAAAATCCTCCTCGCGAAGCGAGGATTTCATAGGGCGAAAGCCAGTCGTGAAGCAGTTTCCGCGAAATGACAGCTGAAGCCAGTCCTTAAATAAAGAAGGGAGTATAATATGGATTTGCGATTTTATGATGTCGAACATGGCGATTGTTGCTTAATTCTAAGCGAAAAAAATGAAGCCGTTTTAATCGACTGCGGATATAATTCAACAACAAAATGGCGACCTTCTGTCGGATTATCTAAGCAAGGTTTCGGAACCCGGCGACGATTACATCACCTCATCCTTACACATCCCGACCAGGATCATCTAGCCGATCTTCCGGGTGTTTTAGAAATTCTCAAGCCATCTAATGTTTGGCAACATCCTCAATTAACAATGCGGAATATTTCTGATCTTAAAATCACACTGAGTAAAGCTCAGGAAGCATACCTGGCAAGCAGGAAAACAGCATCCGAACTTCACCCGATTGAAGTTACACGGAATTTCAAATCAATGGAAGTTCGACAGTTTTACTTGCCAGTAGGTAGTGTCAGAGACGTTAACGATCTTTCGTTAGTTACCTTCATTTCTGAAGGCGAGTTTGCTGTCTGTTTTTCCGGCGATCTCACCAAACGAGGATGGAGGTTACATCTCAAGAACAAAGCGTTTCAATATTGGCTCAGAGAAACCAACCTTTTTCTAGCATCTCACCACGGCAGACCTACAGGTTTTTACGAACCCGTTTACGAATACCTCTATCCCAAGCTCATCGTCATTTCAGACAAAGAGCAAACAAAAGGAAGGAAGATTTTAAAACGGGTTCCCTACCGAGATCACGCCTACGGTGTAAAATTAGCTGATGGAAGTTTTAGAAAAGTCCTGACAACCCGGAATGACGGACGTTTACGAATCGTGGTTAAAGACAGGCTTTGGAAGGTATCTACTTCCAAGATCGATTTTGCCAGCAAGAAAGGATCATCTAATGAAAACAAATAAGATGAAAGTTTTTATCTATGCGAGAAAATCTTCCGAGGGAGAGGAGCGTCAGGCCAGAAGTATCGAAGACCAGTTGGCTCTTATCTGGAAAAAGGTTCACCAGGATCAACTCAATGACGTAGAGGAATTTATAGAGAGCCAGACTGCCCGACATCCAGGACGACCTGTATTCGAAAAGATGATGCACCGTATTGAAGATGGCGATGCCAACGCGATTATCGCCTATCATCCTGACAGGCTTGCCAGAAATTCTGTTGATGGCGGGCGCATCATGCACTTGCTTGATACAGGTCAGTTAGAAAACCTGCTGTTTGATAACTTCTGGTTTGAGAATAGTTCACAGGGAATGTATATGCTGTATATGGCATTTGCTCAAAGCAAATACTACACAGACAACCTGAGTGAAAACGTCCGTCGTGGGATCAACTCAAGATTGAAGCGAGGAATTTATCCCGGATGTGCCAAACGAGGATATATAAATCATCCAAAGACACATGAGATCATCCCGAATCCTGCAACCTTCGATCTTGTCGCAGAAATGTTTGAGATGTATGCCACAGGCGACTACGGATTAGAAATTGTCGGCCTGATGATGGATGAGAAGGGATTACATAATAATAAAGGTGGGGTGCTTTCAGCATCGCAGGTACAGAAGATGCTTCAAGACCCGTTTTACTACGGGCATTTCAAATACAACGATGAATTGTATGAGGGTATTCATAAACCCTGTATTCCAAAAGAGCTTTTCGATAAGACTCAGGCAGTAATGAAAAATAAAGGCAAAGGAAAAACTAGAAAAAAGCACAGTAATACTTTTTTAGGATTAATGACCTGCGATGAGTGTGGCTACTCAATTACGGCTGAGAAACAGAGAGGCCATGTGTATTACAGGTGTTCCAAGAAGACTAATAGGCTAACAGGAACCTGCACACAGCCATATCTAAGAGAAGAAGCTCTTGTGGAACAAATTAAGGCGATTATGGATCAGGTGGCTATGCCTCTGGATTGGATTGAAGGATTCTTGAAAAAAATACAGGAAAAAGAAAATAAGATTGAATCCCGTGAAAACGGGCAGTATTTGGATATTGAAGCGGAAGCAGAGAAAGTCCAGGCGAAGATTTCGAGACTGGCAGATTTGTATATCGAACGGGAGATTACTCGTGCGGAGTACACCGCACGCAAAGAGAAGTTACTGGGGCAAAAAGTCGCTCTCTTAGAGCGCAGAAAAAGGCTTTTGAAATACACACCTAGGATACGGCTCGAACAAATGAAAAAGCCTCTGGAGGTGCTTCAGGACTGGCATTCTGGCGGAGCCGGGGGTGATTACGAAAAACTCCGAGAGTTTGTCTCGGAGGTCGGCTCGAACTTTAAATTGAATTCGCGGAAACTGCTTCACGACTGGCTTTCGCCCTATGAAATCCTCGCTTCGCGAGGAGGATTTTCTAGCTGGCTGGGGAGCTAGGAATCGAACCCAGATCGCAAGGGCCAGAACCTTGTGTCTTACCTTTAGACGACTCCCCAGCGGGGTTTACTAATTTATGATATGGAGAGGTTAAAGTCAACCCCCCGGATGATGGGATTGCCGGCAGGGATGCCGGCGGCACAGCCGGCTGGAAGCCAGCGCTACGGTTAATGGAAGCCAGCGCTACGGTTAATGGAAGCCAGTGTTACGGTTATTGGAAGCCAGTGTTACGGTTATTGGAAGCCAGTGTTACGGTTATTGGAAGCCAGTGTTACGGTTATTGGCAGCCGGCGTTACGTGAAGGGTTAAAATAGGGATGTTTGGAATTAGTGCAGAAGGTTCCATACTCCCTTGAACAGGAAATACAGAATTGCGCATAATGCGCCGGAGAAGGGAACCGTTATCAGCCAGCTCAGGAAAACCGTTCTGACGACTTTAATGTTGATTGAACTAAGCCCTCTCAGAAGTCCGATTCCGACAACCGCTCCGACAAGAGTATGAGTTGTGCTGACCGGGAGACCCAACTTGGAACATACCAGGACGGTTGTAGCTGCGCCGAATTCGGCTGCGAATCCCCGTGTGGGAGCGATGCAGGTGATGTTATGTCCGATTGTCTGCATCACTTTCCAGCCCCATGTCGCAAGACCTGCCACAATGCCCGATCCGCCCAGAAGCAGGACCCATAATGGTACTTCTTCACCTAATGCATGTACGCCGTCTTTCAGGATGGTCGCGACAGCGGAGAGAGGGCCGATCGCGTTGGCGACATCATTGGCCCCGTGCGCGAACGCCATGTAGCAGGCGGTAAGAATCTGAAGCACGGTGAAAACTTTCTCAACCGGACGCCTTGAATGACCCATCTCATGTTTCTTTATTGCCTTTGGGACAAGAAGATATCCCAGTCCCATTGCGATGAGACCGATAAGAACCGCGAGCAAGTAAATCTGCCAGGGGGCCAGTTCCAGGTGGAGGTGTTTCAGACCTTTGAAGAACAGGTTAAGTGTGAGAATGAAAAAGAAAACAAACAGGATCGGCGGGACAACCTGTGTGAGAGCACGGCGAGGGTCTTTTCGGCGAATGATCCCCCGAAGAATGACAAGAAACATCAGGGAAGCGATCAATCCGCCCATGATCGGACTGATAATCCAGCTCATGACGATGTGGGAGACCATACTCCATTTGATAATCCCAAATCCGCCGGTGACCAGACCCAGACCAAACAGGCTTCCGAGTATAGAATGGGTTGTCGAGTCGGGCCATCCGCGCCATGTGGCGAATTGCAGCCATGCGCCTGCGGACACAAGCACCGCCATCATGCCCAGTGCAAGGTCAATTTCCTTTCCCTCGAAAAAGCTGACGTCAAGAATCTTGCTCTGGATTGTGCTGGTGACATGGCTTCCGACGAGGAAAGCGCCGGCGAACTCGAAAATCGCCGCCACAATTATCGCGTTTCGATATGTGAGCGCTCTTGAGCCTACGCTGGTTCCCATGGCGTTCGCGACATCGTTAGCGCCGATGTTCCACGCCATGTAGAAACCAAAGATGCCGGTAAGTATGATTATTACTGAAAATTCCACCGCTCGTTCCAAAGGTCGATTCGCAGTGAGCCGTTCTTATTCAACTTCGTTCTGCGGGACCTGTCCATCCAGACGCTTAATGTGCAAGCGTGTTTCTAAGCTGTTTTGAATATCGCTCGGCAGCGTTGGCGATACGTCCGAGATTTTTTATCAGCTCGACCCAGAGCATCAACTCTTCTTTCTTCAGTTTATCCGCAACCCGGATAAGTTTCTGGCTGAGTTTATACTGACGTTTATCGGCGACATGCTCCTGCCTGCCAAGCTCTTTTATCAAATTACCGACCTTGTCCGCATCGGGACCTGCGAAACCCGCCTCCAGAAGATCCTCCAGCGCGTCCCCGATCTCCAAAGCTCTCTTGACGCAGTCCATTACCAGGCCGGTTACACGGTCCAGCTCTTCAACAAGTTCGTCGGGTACGGGGAAATCAGGTTTAAGGGTCACAACGACCGCGAGGTCCTCGACCCGGTCTGCTATTTCATCCTGGGCCGACAGGAGCCGGAGAAGGTCCCGTCGATCAACCGGCAGGAACAATGTCTTTGGCACATGGTCCCTGATCTTGTGCTTGATTTCATCCGCCTCATGCTCCAGTTGCATGACTTCCTTGGCGAGTTTCTTGGTCAGCGCCGAGTCGCCGGACTTCAACGCGTCGATAATTTCCGGGACCTTGTCAGCAGTCTCGCCGCATTTTTTCAGGTGTTCTGTAAGCGGTCCGAACGGCGAGCGGGCGAAGATCTTGAAGATATTTCTGACCATTGGTGTGGGCCTCCCTGTGGAGGGATTCAGGCTGAACGAAATCGGGAATAAAGTACAGCCGGCGGGAGTATAGCAATATGCGAGGAGTATGTGAAGGTCAGGCGGAAAATTGATGTAAAAAATCGAGCCTGCCCAACTCGACTTGTGAATTTTATTGAATGGAGTACTTCATTAACCGCCAGCGAAACCCCATGATGCCCTGACCTGAGTTAGTAAACCTGAAGCAAAGGGTTTTTGTATTTTAGAATGGCCTCTATTGTAGGATGAGGTGCTTTCTTTGACTGCTATCCTGCTTCCATTCTCGTTCTATTTCATTAAGATTATCACGCACTATAGTTAGAGCTTCTTGTATATTTTTCTGTTTTTTTACAATGACAGGAACAAAATGGACCTTAACTCTCTTTATATTTGGCCCGAAAATTCTGGATACAAGGACCCGGACACCTTTCTTTTTCAGGAGAGAAGTAACGCTTTTAGCTTTCTCCGGGGCCGCATGGCCTTCTACTTCTATGGATGTGTTATCAATTTGTCCTATATATTCTATGCTGTCTTTACTGATGGCATAAAGAAGGTATAATTTTGCATCTCCAAAATGTGTTTCGCTAAAAAATTCTCTGTCATCTGAAGCAAATGCACATATGAATCGCGTATTAAAATCCCCCATGAACTCTCTTCTCCTTCATACAAGATAGTTTAATGCTTCTGCTTTGCCTTTTCGGCTAGCCGGTTCTTATACCAAAACTCTGGCGGAATTCGTCGGGGTGATGGCAGATGCCGAGGGCGGTTTCGAGGGTCAGTTTGCCCTCCTGGACGAGCCGTTTGAGATCCATGTCGAGGGTTTTCATGCCCCATTTCGAGCCGGACTCAAGCGCGGTTGGAATCTGGTGGGATTTTGCCTCGCGGATCATGTTGCGGATACCATGAGTGGCGATAAGGGTTTCCACAGCGACAATTCGTCCGCCGCCGGTTTCACGTGTGCGAGGCAGGAGGGTTTGAGAGAGGATACCCTGAAGAGCCATCGAGAGCTGGAGACGTATCTGCGCCTGCTGGTGAGCGGGGAAGACGTCGATGATTCGGTCGACCGATGAAACCGCCGAGTTGGTGTGCAGTGTGGCGAAGACAAGGTGACCGGTCTCTGCGGCGGTGAGCGCGGTCGAGATGGTTTCGAGGTCGCGCATCTCGCCGAGAAGAATGACATCCGGGTCCTGTCGAAGCGCGCTTCTCAGGGCGCGAGTAAAGCTGACCGTATCGGAACCCAGCTCACGCTGGGAGATCATTGCTGTCTTGCTGACGTGCTTATACTCGATCGGGTCCTCGATAGTGATGATGTTGCATGGACGGTTCTCATTGATGAAATTGATCATCGCCGCGAGCGATGTCGATTTACCGGAACCTGTAGGACCGGTGACAAGGACCAATCCACGGGGCTTGAGAGAGAGATCCTTGCAAACCTGTTCCGGAATTCCAAGCTCGGAAATTTTTGGAACGCGCTGCGGAATTGTCCTGAGGGCAATGGCAATTCTGTCACGCTCATAAAAAACATTAATACGGAACCTTGAGACTCCGGGGATCTCGTAAGCGAGGTCGCAGTCGCCATTTTCCTCGAGATTGTTTTTCTGGTAATCGTTAATCAGGCCCAGGGCGAGTTTTTTCGTCGCCTCCGGAGTGAAGATCGGATAGCTTTTATCCCTCAGTAACTTGCCGTGAAGCCGGAAGACGGGGTAATCGTCGGCCCGGATGTGGAGGTCCGTACAGTCGTTCTGAAAGCCCTTGACCAGCGCCTTTTCAAGGTCGAACGGTTGCTGTTTTGCAGTATCATCGATTCGGGCAGGCTGAACCATCGAGAAAATCACCGCCGTGGCCGGTTAATTGAATTTAACCCGTATGCGGATTATATCATAACCCATACTCAAAGGTATTGAATGAATCGCCTGATTCCTCGTTCATCTACTTATAATTATGCAGGGAACAAACAATTTGAACCATCTTGCAGGAGTTATTCAGGCATGGTATATATAGTAAGAAGGTAGTCAGCCTCATTCGGTGTTTTATCCGAAAAAAAATCCCGGCGTTTACAATCCAGGCGACGATATTCGGAAATATGCCGGAATAATAAATAAATGCTTTGTTTGACTCGAACTCGATTGTGATGTTACCATTTAAAATCGGGCTGGCAGATATCGAAGCCGGCTTATTAACGTTCAGGCTGCGGATGCGGATGTGCGGATTTTTCGTGCGTCCTTTGGATGGGGCGTTTAAGAATCGGATGCGGGAAGGACTCTAAATACCAGGGGGCAGTCATGTATTTGACTGCCAAGGAAAATTGTTTTATGGAACCTACCGGCGATGCACTTGATGGTGAACTTCTATCCGAACTGACCTCGCAGGTCACCCGGAAAGTGAAAAACCTTCGAACCCTGCTCAAGGTAACGCAGAGCATCAGTTCCGTTCTGGACCTCGACCAGTTATTCAGCATCATCGTCCGCGAGGCGGCTGACATTTTCGATGCTGAAAACGCAAGCCTGATGGTAATCGAGCCTGGGACGGACGAGATGCGTATTCGCAGTGCCCTGAGCCTTCCTGAGAAAGTAATTAAAACCGCACGGGTGAAGGTCGGGCAGGGAATTTCCGGCACGGTCGCAGCCAGCGGCGAGAGCCTTTTCATCCGCGATATCGAGAATGATCCCAGATTCGGCAGGCGCGCAAGCAACGGTAAAAGACTGCAGCGGTACGACACCAACTCCCTTATCTGCGTGCCGGTCAAGGGTCGCGACAGTACGGTCCTTGGGGTATTGAATGTCAACAACAAATCCGGTCATGGGGAATTTACAAAGGACGACCTGGATCTTCTTGAAGTTGTCGCGAGTCAGGCCGGAATCGCACTTGAAAATGCAAGGCTGTTCCAGACCGCGCGGAATCGGATTCGGGAGCTGGAAACGATTCAGGAGGCGGGCAGTAAAATCATTGAGGCTGAGACCAGTGAAGCGGTGCTTGAGGTCATGGCCAACAGGATAAAGGAAATTTATCCCGAGAGTCAGTACGGCGTTGTATTTGTCGATCCCGATAACGAGTTTGTGGAGTTCCATCAGGGAAGCCCTTTCCTGAAAGCGTTTTTCGAACGGGGACGCAATAAGAGCATTGATGCCGAGAAGTCAAAGGACCTTGACCAGATATACCAGCGACCTCTTCTCTCCGATTTCAATGACCCGATGTCGGTCAGGATTTTCGATGATGAAGAGCTGGATCAGGGTGTGCTTTTTTCCATCCCGCTACGAAGCCCGAGGGGTGTGCTGGGGTATGTCGACATCTATCTTGATAATGAAGATGAGCTCGACATGGATCGGATCAGGGTCCTGCAGATTGTTGTCCATGTTGCTGCGGCCAACCTTGAAAATCGACGTTTGTATGAGGAAATGGGGCAGGGCTATACAGAAACCATCCGGGCATTGTCGAGCGCGATCGACGCGAAGGACAAGTACACTATCGGCCACTCCGAGCGTGTTGCGCTTTTCGCTGTCGAACTCGGCAAGGCGCTTGGTTTTGATGAATTGACCCTGAATTTTGTTGAGCGCGCGGGAATTCTTCATGATATCGGCAAGATCGGTGTCAGCGAACTGATTCTCGGAAAACCCGGACGTCTTGATGAGCATGAGTTCCAGGAGATGAAGGACCATCTTCGCAAATCGGCGGAAATTCTCAAGCCGATTAAATTCCTCGGTCCCGCATATGAGGGACTCACGATGCACCACGAGCGTATGGACGGTCGGGGTTACATGGGAATTCCCGGGGAGAAGATACCGCTGCTTGGACGAATTCTCGCCATTGCGGACGCATTCGACGCGATGACATCCGATCGGCCCTACAGAAGGGGGCTTCCTGCTGCGATCGCCATGCAGGAACTCAGGAAAAACGCCGGAACCCAGTTTGATCCCGACCTGGTTGAGGTTTTCTGCCATGTGATCGATCAGAATGTGGATGAGAACGGCAGGATGACATTCGAGCGTCTCGAGGAGATTAACAAGAGAAGCCAGGTCAGTTTCAAGTACGGGAAGGATGCGATGTACACCGTGCTCAAACCGCTGTCGGAAGAGGAGCGCACGAAGCGGGAGGAGCGGAGGAGAGCCGCCGCCAAGCGTATCGCCGCTTCATCCGGTAATGGTGAAGCTGCGAAAAAGGCCTCATCTGATATTGAAATTGATGATGAAAGCAAGCGCAGTATTGTTGAAAAAGGATAGATAGCAGCATTAGCCCTGATAATATTTGTTCCATTTGTGTTTAAAAACGCCTTTTATGGTGTTTTTTTTCTAAATAATATTGAAAAAAACCGATATATTGACTTGTGGAAATAAAAAATATCAACTAAAATAAGTTTAGATAAAGGTGGGGAGATACAGTGCAGCGTATTTTCCCCACAAAGTGTTCTAACCTCAGGGTGCTCGCTTGAGGCATTAGCCAACAAGCGAAACCGAAAGACTGAGTTCCCTTAGGAGCCACACTGTCCATCGCAATATAAAAGTAGCAGAAGCCGGGCCCATTTTGGGCCCGGTTTTTATTTTGATTTAATTAGATTTAATGTAACTGAATTATTTTTAAAGCCGTCAGGGATGTCAGTGTCACAACCAATGCGGACGAGGACGTCCACATTACAGCCGACGGGACGTCCGCGCTACATGAAAGACAATCAATTTTTTTCAGTGGTTAGTTATATTACATTCCCGGAGATGATTCATCTGCAATTTGATCAGTATCACTTTGGGGAATTTCCGCTAAGCTGGTCTCTTCCTCTCTTTTATCTTCAGTGAGGTCAGTTTTTTTAGTGCTGCGGCGGCGCTTTGATTCAGGAAGTGAAATTTTGATATTTTCCATCTCGGTCAAGGCTGCTTCATTCAGGAGTCGCCTGATAGCCCCAACTATATCCTCAGGTGACACGAGAACATCAGTCGATTTCCTTAGCTCTCGACGAATGAGTTTTATTGAGTCTTCTGAAAGTATGCACCCGAGCACATTCCGGGGAGTTAGAACATTTGCCTTTTGCCATAGATTATCCAATCCACCCTTCTTGACATTCTTATAACCAACCAGCAAGAATTTATCCGCTAAATCTGCTGGATCGTCATGTAAAAGGTCCCATGATTCTATGAGCTTTGTCCGAGGAGGCTGTCCGAAGGAAACATGATACAATCGCCAATCCTTACTATTGGTCAAGAGTATCCATTCACATCCCTGGTTGATAGCATAAGACGAGACTTGCTTGAGGTGTTTTGGTGCGAGGTCGATATTCACTCTCTTTAGTTCTACCATTATTAAAGGTTTGGCCTTTTCTCCCTGCTCGAGCTGAATGACGAAATCACAGTACTCTGTTAATCCGCTTCCTTTCACCGCATATTCTCGCGTGATATGTTTGAACACATCATATCCCATGAGCGACTCAAACATTCGGTCCACCCGTCTGCGGGTTTGGGCCTCGTTGCCGTCTGCCTTGGCAACCTCCTCGACCATCTTTCGTGCTTCTCTTACGGCTTTCCGGGTTTCCTTATCTATTTTTTTCCTAGCCATTACAGCTTCCTCCTTAAAATCTTGATATAGGCTCGTTATCTTATCACACAGAAATATTTAAATTCCACTTTAACCTGCGTTATTCGGACTTGGGCTTTCTATCGTCAATCATCCAGAAAAAGACACCCACAAACCCGTAGATTATTAAAAGACTGGTCGAGACAGGATCAAGTTTGTGGGCGGCATAATTTTTATATGACTATAAATCGAGAAATATTGTGTTTTCTTCAACAGTCCCGGGACGTCCGCGCTGCATGAAAGATATTTCCTCAGCCTTTCTAACCTGCGTTATTCGGGCTGGGGGCTGCACTGTGAGTTGTCATTTCACGAGTGAGTGTAAATATCCCAAGAATTATCGGCAGGCCTACGATAATCCCCGGAATGATCCAGCCTCCGGGATTATTCGGTATGTTCCAGTCGAAATACATCCATATTCCCATCCCACTTCCAAGGCATATCAGAATAATCGAACCGATTTTCGGCCTGATCCACAACAGCCATGCAACCACGAGAAAGGATGCACCAAATACCAGTGCCTCCATTAACCCGCCGATCGCCATATCCCATTTGATCTCCTTCTGAAAGAATCCCGAGATCGATTCCATGAGTCCGAACCAGGTGAAAAACAGTCCGGTTACCAGCGTGACCAGAAACGCCGCCGATGGAATTCGTCTTCTGCTTTTTTTATCCGCCATTGTTCTCCCTCCATGCAGATAAGCAACGTGTTTTAATACCCCGTTGCGTATTATACTCGGAATCCGCCTTCCTGTCAAGACATATATGCAACAAATATTCAATAATTGTCTATTGTTCAATACGAAGCGGTTCAATCTGACCTTCAGGCGGAAGACATGTATAATCAGACGAACCAAACTCCGGAGATGCCTGAATGAGCCGAAAAAATTTCCTGATTCTGATTCTCATCCCAATCTATGCAATCTCTCTCATCCTGCCTGCCGGCGCTTTCGATATCGAGCCGGGCGAAACAAAAACCGGCTGCCTTGAGGAATCGGATCCTCAGCTTGACGATGACTGCCACTACGATTCATTCTCAACATTTTGCGAGGTCGGCACTCTTCTGGTGGTCACGCAGCGATCGACGAAGATCGACTGCTATCTCATCGTCGTAGCTCCCGATGGAACCCAGTGGGAAAACGATGATTATTCCCTGTATGCCGACACCGATTCGAGAGTTATCGTCCCAATAGGCGAATCAGGCGAATACACGATCCACTGCACTTCGTTCAGTCCCGAGACCGGAGCTTATGAACTCACCGTGGAAGAGAATGCACCCCGGCGATTTTTCGGTGTGTTTGTCGGGATGGATGACTACGGCTGGGCAATGGAAACCGCTCCCCTGTGCGATGAGGACGCCGAGAACATGTATGACGCCTTTGTGGAGTCCGGCATAATGAACCCGGATGACGGCATCCTTCTGACAAATTCCAGCGCCAAACTAATGGACGTGGAAAACGCTTTCCATAGAATAAGCCGTGAAATTACACCCGATGATAATTTCATTTTCTTCTTCTCCGGTCACGGGGACCAGGTCGCGGTTTCATCAAGAGATAAAATCGGCGAAATGGATGAAATGGACGAGGTTCTCAGCCTCAGGGATGTCGATTTAACCGATAACGATCTCGCCATGATGCTGGAAAACCTTGACGCAGGATTGAAAGTGGTTGTTCTCGACTCCTGTCATTCCGGAGGATTCGTGAGAGATATCGTAACGGGACCGGATGTCATCTGTTACGCGTCGAGCGAGGAGGATGTCACAAGCGACTACGCCCAGGAGTTCAAGGCGGGCGGGTGGATGTCGTTTTTCTTCCGCGAGGCGATTCTGGGCGACGGGGACCTTGACGGCGACAGTGTTTTAATGATCGGGGAGTTGACACATTACCTCTATACCCGATTCCATGAGGAGTGGCCCGAACCGGTCATAGCAATTTTCGGCTACCAGGAATTTACACACGACCGTGGTCTTGTCAGCCAGGACACCATTTTCTGCTGGTGGAATCCCGACCGGAATAAAAAGCCCAGGTAATATTAAAAAAAACGGGATCTGCACCACGCTAATAATTCAGATCCTGGAGAAACGGTATCGCCGCAACTCCAACGATAAGGATAAATATTCCAAATAACACGGCAAGAATAAGCCCGATGATATTCAGCCAGAACATAATCACTAAAAATCCCACTCCGGGCAAAGCCTGACCGGCCATTTTCTCCATACGCCTGCCCTCGTTCATCATGACAATATTTACTATGAACCCCGGTATCCAGAACAGGTAATAAAGCAGGCCTGTAAGGACAAAAGCGATCTCGTAACTTTTCATTTTCGCCATATTGCGCTCGGGCGGATCACCTTCACCGTAATGCGGCTGCTGATACTGAGGAGGCGGTGGTTGCTGGTACGGAGGAGGTTGATACTGCTGCTGACCGGATTGATTTGGGTCGGGTGAAATCGGGTCCTGATCGATAGGATATGACATTGCCTTGAATCCTCCTTGTTTTTTCCCATACTTATACTGAAAACTTTCCAGCAAATATAACATGTCGTATCAGATGAATCCACGAAACACCGGGGACAGGCACCCAATTTTACCGTAAGGGACCTTATATAAAACTGAAAAATACAGCACGGTAAAATCGTGTGCCAGTCCCCTGGTCTGAAATCGTGAAATCGCATCAAGTCGTTATAAAAAAATCGATAGTGTGATAAAATATGAAAAAAATTCGCAGGTGAACGATGAATCGAATACTTCCAATCCTGATACTCGCATTTCTGTTTATTCTTATCCTGAACCTCCCGTTAATTGCTCAGGAGAATCAATCGGATGACGCTGACCTGTCGCTGGATACCGGCATGTCTTTATCTGAAATATCGGAAGTGCTTGGTATCAGAGGTGGAGACCTTGCCGAGCTGCTTGGTCTGGACCGGGGGATCGACAAGGAAACCCCGTTATCGGAACTGGGAATTTCCGCTGACCAGCTTACCGACCTGATTGAATCCGGCGCATATCTGGAAGAACCGGTTCAAGTTGAAGATAAACCCGAACCCATCCCTGAGGAAACTCCCGATGGAAATTCGGACGCCGATATCTCCATGACTATACACGAACTGGCGGAGATGTTCGGTATGAGGGGCGGTGATTTTTCGGATCTGATTGGGGTCTCCCGGAGTGAGAGCAAGGATATCCCGATCTCGGAATTTGGAATCGATCAGGCGACACTCGATGAGATCATCCAAAACGAGGGATTGGAAACTGCCCCGGAAGTGGAAATCAACCTGGGCATGACGATTTCCGAGATCGCGGAAATTCTCGGGGTGACCGAAGCTGGCGTCGCGAAGGATATCCACCTGGATATCGAGGTTGATAAAAACATTCCAATTTCAGAGTTTGGTGTCGAACAGAGCACGCTTGATGAAGCGGTCGAGCATATAATTGAAGATGAACATGATGGTTTGGGCGACTGGAAGCATCCCATTTTCGCGCTTATCGTTCTGTTCGCGACCGGATGGCTTCTGTGGTGGGGAATTCCGAAGGGCGCCGACCCAAAGAAACGGAAGAACTGGTATCCGGAGTGGGTGTATCTGGTTGTTCTTGCGCTTACGGTCGCGGTAACCGGTTTCTGGATCGGGAAAAGCCCGAACCCGATGGAGGGCACGGTCAAGGTTTTCAAGGCGATAGTGGGGCTTTATGAATCGGTGGGGCCGTACCTGGTGGTTTTCATTTTCTTCATGCTCCTCGCGATAATAGCAAACAAGGTGATATGCGGCTGGGCGTGCCCGTTCGGAGCGCTCGAAGAACTTATCTACACTCTTCCATTTTTCCGCCGAGCAAAACAATGGAAGATGCCGTTCTGGATCACGAACACAATTCGGAGCATTTTGTTTGTTCTTTTCATCCTGATGCTTTACGGGGTGATCGGCAGGAAAGGCTATGTTATATACC
>CBDUUJ010000011.1:0-18083 GCA_965370205.1 uncultured bacterium | reverse complement strand
ATGATGGGCTATAATTAACAGAGTTAAAGGAGTAATGAAATCCGGCTTATGCATTCGGCTGAAACAGTATGGCAATTAAATTAACAACAGCGCTTGATTTCGAGCCTCGGGGCAACTGGGGTGATTCACTGCACCTCCTGCGCAATCTGGACACCGCCAATCTTCCACGGCATGTCGCGATAATCATGGACGGCAACCGTCGCTGGGCGAAGGATAACAATCTGAATATCCTCGAGGGGCACCATGCCGGTGTCAGGATGGCACGCGAGGTCGCGAATCTGACACTGGACATCAATGAAAAAGCCGGCAGGCAGGCTGTCGAGGTTCTGACTTTCTATGCTTTCAGCAAGGAGAACTGGAACCGGTCGTTCGGGGAAGTGTCGGGCCTGATGGAGATTTTCGAGGACGCGGCGATCCGGGAGATCCTTCCGCTGCATGACCGCAATATGCGTGTCAAAATTATCGGCGACCTGGATGATCTTCCTAAAAGTCTTCAGAATCGAATTAAGGACATTGAGAAACTTACTGAAAATAATACCGGAATCCATGCGATATACTGCCTGTCCTATTCAGGCAGACACGACATACTCAAGGGAATCAGGCGAGTCTACGACCTTTACACACAGGGAAAGATCGATATCGATTCTGTGGATGAGGAGTCATTCGGTGACTACCTCGACACCGGCGGGTTTCCCGATCCCGACCTTCTGATCCGCACATCCGGCGAAATGCGTTTCTCGAATTTCCTTCTCTGGCAGCTTGCGTACACGGAACTCTGGATCACGTCCGCTTACTGGCCTGATTTCAACTGCAATCTGTACATTGAAGCCCTGAAGGATTTCCAGAAGCGCGACCGCCGTTACGGCGGCGGGTGATTTTTCTATGGGAGGGGCGATCTTCGGTCGCCCGGCGTGATGACGTCCCGTCATCATCAACTCCCCGGTGATAACGGTACTGATCTTGCTGCCTGTCGCCCGATATTCGCAATCAATACCCCCGCGAGAATGGCAACCGCGCCAATGATTTTCTCCACCCCCAAACTCTCACCGAGAAATATCCATGCGATCACAAGTGTGATCCCTGTCTGTATGTAGCTGAATGACGACACCGTGCCCGCCTCCAGCTTCTGAACGCACCAGTTCCAGATCCAGAATCCGAATAACGAGTTGTATATCGCCAATATCGCGATAAGAATCCAGAAAAGGGACGGCACATTGGATAATGTCTCGACGATGGAGCCGGACTGATTGAAGATCAGGTAGACGATAAGCGCGATAAATCCGCTGGGTGTCCTCGCGATGATCGTAAAGAGAAACGGATCGGAACCGTCATCTGTATTGAGATAACGTCGCGTAATTATTGTGACAATCGACGCCGACAAAGGTGCAATCAACAGGATCAGGGAAGTGCAAACCCATAGTCTGGTGGGAATTTCACGGATGGAATCATCGCCGTTGCTCATCGTGACAATAACAGCGGCAGCGCCCGCGAAAGCAAGCAGACCTCCGAAAATTTTCCTGAAAGTAAGCTGTTCCCCGATCATTATCGACGCGAGGAAAATTGTAATTACCGGCCAGGTCGCGATTATAATCGCCACATTTCCTGCGGGAAGTATCGACGATGCGTAGATGAAAACCAGGTGAAAGCCGAGTACCGCTATCAACTCCCGGACGAGAAAAAATTTCCAGTACTTCGGAACGATTTTTACTGCCGCCTTTCGATAAAAAATCAATATCAGGATGATGGATATAATGGATGCGGGGAGAAATCTGAGAATGAAAAGCTCGGTCGTGGATGCGTACTCGGTGAGTTTTTTCACCATAACGAATGTCCCGCTCGCCATCAGCGTCGAAAATACCAGCATCAACCATGGAAACGCACGGGACATTTTTGGGAGTGTAACGCATTATCATCGCAAAGTCATGATTATCTGAACCGGCACCCGGACTTCCGCGTCTCTACAGGTGGGAAAGGCTCCATAGCCAAAAGCAGAAAAGGAGAGCTGATATTTGTGAATCCCGGCATTACACCGGGAAAGGGGAACCTTTACGCCAATTGCTGATGGCAATATCCAACCGGAAGGAGGAAATACCATGCGAGTCCTGCTGAACATTCTCAATCAGACAGCCACCAATATTATGGAATCCGGAGCCGAATCCCAGGCCGGAGAAAATGCGGTAACCGATCTGGCTGTTAACGCCATCGGTCCCTATGATCCTGTCGCCTACACCCTTTGGGGAATTGCGGTCCTGGCGATCGCGGGAATCTGGTATCTTCTGTCGAAACCGGCCTATACACCCAGACGGTTCCGACGCCCGGTCGGAGTTGGTCCCCTCACACATCTGAAAAATACAATCGCGAATAAATTCTATTCGTTTCTGCCGTAGTCCATCTTTAGTGTGACAAGTATGGGTTAATATAAATTGCTCGGGAACCACGCTCAACATATATTCGGGCGTGGTTTATTCTTTTACAGACTTTGATAAATAAGAGTCTCGCTCTCCCATCAGGTTGACATCACTCGCCGCTTGACTATCCTTGCCCTGTTCAATATCAAGGAGGAAACGAATGAGAACTTCAAATGTTCTGCTTATCGCGCTTATCACACTTGTGTTTTTATGTCTGACCGGTTGTCCGCCGAGTGCACCGGTCGATGAACCCGGACCAGTTGGGGATGCTGATACTTCAGCGGCTGAAAATGGTGACAGCGCGCCTGTAACCTCATTCGAGGATAACGATGGCACGGTGATCGTTACTGAGGACGGCGAAACTGTGGTTATTGGCACCGATGAAAGCACATTTCAGATTACAGAGGGAATTCCCGACGGCTGGCCGGACAGTGTTCCGATCATGGACGGTTTCGAGGTCACGGAAGGGGGAATAGCCTCTGATCCGGTAACTGATAATCTTTCCGTCACTCTGCTTGGAGATATCCCGATGCTTGATGCTGCGGAGTTTTACAACAACCTTCCAGGCTGGGAAAGAAATCCGGACAGGGAACTTCCCCCTCCTTCCGAAGAAGGATTTTTAGGTTATTTTACGGCTGATGCTGTCACTGAATTAATTGTCTTCGGATCGTTGGATGAGGAAAGCCGGGTTATCATTTCATTGACTTACAGCGTGAAAAAATCTCAGTAGCCGGGAACCGATCCTGATACGAAATCCATTCTCCTTGACATCAGTGACCGATTGGCTATCCTTATCTGGTCGATACCCCGATCTTCAAATTCCCGAAATTTGGAGGACGGATGTTTCTCAGGGGGTTTTCCCCGACAATGGAGGATAAATATGAAAATCATCAACATTCTGTTTGCGACATTGATCACATTCGCAATGCTTTCCATGGTGGGTTGCCCGCCGAAGCAGCCGGCCGAAACGCCGGGACCATCCGGAGACGGCGATCCTGCGGCAGTCCAGGATGATAACGGCGATGCCGATATCGATATCGATACAGATGCCAATGGCGAAGCCGACGAAGACGATGAAACAATTGTATTTGAAGACGAGGAGGGGAAAGTCAGTTGGACTGCTGACGGTGAAACTGTAACCGTAGTTGATGAATCTGAAGGCACAACTGTAGTTTCTTCCTCGGAGATTCCGGAAGGCTGGCCGGACGATATTCCGATCATGGATGGGTTCGAGGCTCGGAGTTCAATGGAAACCCATGGCGGGGAAGCCGCCGACAATTCCCTGGTGCTTGCCGTGGAAGGCGACGCTGAAGTGAAAGATGTTATTGAATTCTACGAAAACCTTCCCGGCTGGAGTAAAAAGGACGGGGGGATTGTCATGATGAGTGATGTATTCGGGCAGACCATTCTTTCAAAAGGCGATTCTACGCTTTCTGTTCAGATCACCAAAAATGATGAATCAACAGCGATCATACTGATATACCTGCCGGAAGGAGACTGACGGTACTACCTCTTATTTTTGCATTCTTTGACCCACCCTTTGAAAAATACAGGGTGGGTTTTTTTACGGATTTGGAAATTCCGGAGGGGTGATGTCCACGTCACCCGGCATGAACACATCCCGTTTTCATATAAAAAGTATTTCAGCCTGAGCATTTACAGGCCGTCATGCGTCATAAAAACAAGTTATCAATGCCTGCGATTTCCCGGTATAATATTTCATCCTGAGGTGCTCACATGCGATTACATTTCTTCCTGTTAATTCTCTGTTTCATTCTTCTATTGACCACCGCCTGTGTCGAAAAAGAGCCGCCTATCGATTCCGATGCAAATGAACCCGATTCACAGCCTGTGGAGACCGACATCCGGATTCCGCAGGAGCCGGATAAACAGCAGCAGGCTGAATCGCCTATCGATGCGCCATCCGATTCAGCAACCGCTGAAACAACCGTCACCGATGACGGATCGACCTCCACAGTCGGATATCCCGGTACCGAAACACTCGTCCAGCCGCCTCCGGATGCCGGGTTCGACGGCTGGTTACGCCAATGGGGACGAGCGAGGATCCAGACTTGTAACGGTGTGGACATGGACAGCGCCGGCAATCTGTATGTCACCGGCGGCTTCACCCGTGAGGCCGATTTCGATCCGGGGCAGGGCGCTATCGAAATTGAATCGGTCGGCGAAACCGATGTCTTCGTGAGTAAATTCAGTCCGTCCGGTGAATATCTCTGGACCCGCACATTCGGCGGACGGCATCGCGAGCGGGTAATGGATCTCGGCGTGGATTCATCGGGAAATTCCTACATAACAGGAAGTTTTATAAGCAAAGTCGATTTCGATCCGGGGGACGGCGAGGAGGAGGTCGAGGAAATCACAGCAAAAGGCAGCAGCGATGTGTTTTTGTGCAGTCTGAATCCGGACGGTGATTTCCGCTGGGTTCGAACATGGGGAGGAGATTTCGGGGAGGTCGATGCGATGGCGGTCGCAGTCGACGGCGGAGGCAATTCCTTCGTGACCGGATGGTTCTTTGGCACGATGTATTTCGACCCGTTCGCGGACGAAGGCGACCGGTCGGCCGAGGGAGCAACAGCGCGAAGCGGATCGGATGCCTATGTGAGCAAATTCTCCTCCAATGGAACCTTCCGCTGGACCGCGACATGGGGCGGCGATGACCCGGAGTTCGACCAGATCACCGGCACATCCATCACAACCGATGCCGGAGGGAATGTTTTCGTGGCGGGAAGATTCCAGGGCCGGTACGAAATATCCACCGCCAGGGGTATCGATATGAATTTCGGCTGGCACACATCCGGGGGTCTTGAGGACGCATTTGTCTGCAAGCTGGATGCGAATGGTTATCCCCAGTGGGCGCGAAGCTGGGGAGGAGAGCAGAGCGAGTACGCGATGGCGGTCGCGGTCTCCCCATCCGGAAATATTTACGTCGCCGGAGGATTCGAGGGCGTAACCGATCTCAACCCGGATGGTCACAGAGTGGACGAGTATGTTGCCGAATACGGCGGATTCGCATTTCTCAGCAAGTTCAGCTCGAACGGCGGCTATCAATGGGGTCGCACATGGGGAGAGGCGCTGGTTCTGGACGTGGCTGTCGACCGGGGCGGCGATATTGTCCTGACCGGTACAGCAAGAGGACTTGTGGATTTCGATCCCGACCCGGATGAGAACGCAGTCGATGAGCGGGATGGCAGTGTTTTCATATGCAAATACGATTCGACCGGCGATTACAAATGGGGAAATTCATGGGGCAGAACCGATCACGATATGGGAACGTCGCTCGTGCTGGACGGGGCTGACAATATCTACGCGACAGGCCTGTTCAGAGGAGAGCTTAATTACATCCCTGATGAGGGATTCACTTACACACCGCTGTCATTCGACGCCGACGCGTTCCTGATCAAATTACTTCCAAACGGCGGATGGTGAGTGTCATAACCCGGCTTTTTTCATGATGAGTACAAGTTATCCTGGATTCTTTTTCTAGTCCTCCCAATAGAGCCAGGTATCATCATAGTAAACCGTGCCGATGCCCGGATAAGACAGGAAGTTTGTAATGCCGATGAAGAAATGTGTGAATGAATCGTGACCTTCCTGATTACCGCAGGCTACGTTATCTTTTACCTTTTCTCCGTCGACCCAAACGGTCCATGTATGGTTGGACATATTGATTTTTGCAAGAATGTGATACCACTGGTACGTATTTGTGTAAGTAGGTTCTCCGATCACCATTATTGCGTAATGACCGGTGGTCGAGGGAGTTTTTTTCCAGGCGAATCCCATCACGGCTTTCCTGCCCGCATGGGTGAGCATCACACGCGCCTCATAGCAGACGAATGTCTTGGTCTCTGCTGTGAAAGGCATCCCGTCATAGCGTGCCCAGTTTGTATAGGCCGACTGCCTGAATGACTGCGTCCCTGAATAAGCCTGCTCATCCGTTATATATGTGCCGGGTATATACCCACTCCAGAAATTGACCCAACCACCCGCTGTCGGTAGGGAGCCAACCGTATAGGATTCGAAATCATCGCCCCATTCCTCCGGAGCGCAGGGGAACTCCACGATCTCAAAACCGTCATCGAGCTGACCGGTTTCCAGGTCGGGATTCGTAACAACCACATCGTACACTCCGACCACAATCAGCGGATCCGCGAAGCTGTCAAAATCGAAGTCGCAGTCGAGTTCGGTAGCATCGACGAAATTAACGTCAGTTCCGGCAATCACAACACCCGGAGTGTCGTTCTTGATAAGCTCGACCGTCGCCCCGCTCTGGAAATACTCGCCGGTTACAACGACATCCTCATATGAAAGATCGAGATATCCCTGGTCGGGATCGATTCCTGTAACAATTAATTCCTCAAAGCCCGGATCGCCGCCGATTGTGACCGTCCCCATGAAATACGATGCGAGCGGTCCATCCGGATAGACGAAAAGGTCGCCGTCGGGGATCTGTGGCTCATAAGTATCGGGCGAGACCGATTCAATCGACCCAAGCAGTGAAAAATCACCCGACGCTGTGAGGGAAAGATCGGCTCCGGTTATTTCAACGGTGAAAACCGATGATGTTGAACCACCGGCCAGTGCTGTCGCGAGAGGAAAAATATCGATTGGTGCCGTCAGTACAGGCGACTCGATCCATAATGCCGCGATCTCATCCGGAACGCCGGCGGAATTCGCGGCTCCCTGCCAGTCGTACACCTCCACGTTGAGAACAAGCGTTCCGCCTGAGTCGCCATCGTAGTACCACGCGTCGGAGCCTTCATCGTTAACGGTCACATAAAATGCCTCCTGGCATTGAGCGTTTGGACCGAACGCTTCCAGCGGGAAATCGGGATCGTATGCCGGGTCGGGATCCTCCCAGCTTGCATCGACTGCGTAATTGAAGAGGAAATCAGGAAATCCGGAATCCGTTGGGAACTGAATCAGATACAGCCTTGAGTTCGGCTGGGTAGTCGGTGTGAATACACCCCTGTTGGATGTGTCAAGCTCGCTCACATCCTGTTCGCTTTCGAGACCGTCCGCAAAGTATTTATACGGGTTCAATGTCGCGGATGGATCAAGCTGGCTTCCCTGTTTTCCGGGTTTATAGGAAAGTAGCGGCATCGGATCGGTGAACTCGGTGGAATTCCACCAGCGTGTCATCCCGTCAGCGTTGAGCATGTACGGGTCGCCTGTTTCAACCGATCCATATACGATATCAGGATCGTGTTCGCTGACCTTCAACCCGTCCCCCATGAAAATCCCGCGAACATCGAAGCCCCTTGTACATCTCCAGACCCTGGAACGGGTGAGTGAGTGAGACTTCACACTCGACATAGCCATCCGGAAGATTTGTTCCGGGCAGGAGCACGATTTTTATTTGATGGGTCGGGACAAACGGTGGCGAGAGGAACTGCTGCACGTTGCAGTTGAACATCGCGCCTCTTAGAGGGACGATATCTATTTCACCGGTCGCGCGGTCGATCGCCACCTCCCAAAGTCCCCAGAGCGTACGATTGGATGATTGCGTTTCCATATCGCACTGGGTTGTCGTTCCCGGGCACACGGGTGAATTAAATCCTGTGCCGGAACAGCCGAGGCAGACAAATACCATACATAATACTGTGAGTGATGAAAGATGAAGGCGAGACATCAGGGACCTCCTAAAGAACCTGTGTTATAAAACCTACATCATCCGGAATGACTGGTAAAACAACAGTAATATTTTATCATAGATTGTTATGTGTTTACAGGGAATATATATCGCCGGCAGGATGCCAGCGTTACAGCCGGCAGGGATGCCAGCGTTACAGCCGGCAGGGATGCCAGCGCTACGAATTGGATTGATGGTAGTTATTATGATGACGTTACGGAGGGGCGATGTCGTTACAGAAGGGTGACGTTGTTACGGAGGGGCGATGTCGTTACAGAGGGGTGACGTTGTTACGGAGGGGCGAAGTCCCCGTCGCCCGGCGTGAGGACGTCCCCGTCCTCATCACACGCTAATCCCGACTTATCGAATCAAGCACGTTTCCGTCCCTGTCCATGATGCTGACAATGAGCGGCATCCGGCCAATGGCATGAGTCGCGCATGCGAGACATGGATCATATGCCCTGAACGCCATCTCGATAAGGTTCAGATCGCCCTCGGTGATTTTTTTACCCGGCTTGATTGCGGCTTTGGCGGCTTTCGTGATGCTCATCGATATCGCCGCGTGGTTGTTTGTCGTTCCAACAACCAGGTTGGCCTTCTTAACAATGCCGTTTTCGTCGGTGACATAGTGATGCGTCAGCGTTCCCCTCGGCGCCTCGACTGTCCCGACTCCCTCCGTCGGGGTTTCGGTCGGCAACACACGGTAATCGGGTCCGGTGATATCCGGGTCCTGTGCGAGCGCAAGGAACTGCTCGCTTGCGTTCATTATTTCGATGATCCTCGCCCAGTTTGTGGCGAGCGTGTGATCGACCGGCTTCCCGCCAAGCGTGTCGTACATTTTTTTATATTCAGCCTGCGCGAGAGGAGTGCTCATACCGTCCGCGGCATTGCACCTGGAAAGCGGCGTGGCTTTATAAACTCCGGAATCGATACCGTCGACAAAACCTTTCCATCCGATTTTTTTCAGGTACGGGAATTTGAGATATGTCCACGGCTCGACACGCTCTATGATCCATTCAGTGTACTCACTCGGATGGTATTTCCCGTGCTCACTGCCGTCCGGACCGGTCACGCGGATCATGCCGTCGTAGTAATTCGTGTGATTATTCTCATCCACCATGCCCATGTTGTATGTCCTGTGCGTGTAGGCATCGGATGTGATTAATTTAACATAGTCCGTATTTTTCAGGACGAGATCCTCGAACACCTGGAACGTGGTCTTCGAAAAATCGACCATGAATTCTCCGATTTCGATAAATCTTTTCCGCTCTTCTTCATTGAGACCCTTCGACATTCCACCGGGAATCGCGTTGACCGGTGTCACCGGTTTCCCGCCGAGTGTCGCGGCGACCTCATGTGCCCAGAGTCGCATCTGGATAACAGCTCTTCCGAGGTCAAGCCCGACCTTTCCGATAACCCCGAGGATATTTCGTTCCGCCGGATCGGCATCCGGACCCATCACGAAGTCGGGACCAGCAAGCGCATAGAAATGCGTCGTATGATCGCCCGCGACGAACGCGGCGTATTGAAGCTCGCGAAGTTTGGCGGCGGTCGGAGGGAGCGTGATGCCGTAAACCGCGTCTCCGGCTTTTGCGGAGGCGGTCATGTGCGCTTCGGGGCACACGCCGCAGATTCTGGACGTGATCCTCGGCATCTCCTCGACAGGACGGCCTTCCGCGAATTTCTCGAACCCCCTCAACTCAGGCACCTGAAAGTATGCATTCGCCACGCTACCGTCCTTGTTGAGGAAAATCTCGATCTTCCCATGACCCTCCAGGCGCGTGATAGGATCTATGCTGATCTTTTTCATTTCTTCGCCTTCCTTAGAATTGATGCACCCAGATCGAATCTGTAGAACGTTCCCGCCGGATCGGCAATTTCATTGACGATCCTCGCAGCTTCCTCGTCGTCTCCAGTGTCGATAATACTTCCGATAGCCCCGATGATAGCAGCGCCCTGGTCTTCGGTTCCGGGAACCGGGCCGTAACATCCACGGCATGGCATGTTCGCCTTGATACATCTTGCATCGCAGCCTGACCGGGTCGCGGGACCCATGCAGACAATGCCCTGTTCAAGAAGGCACCATCCCGGCTCGGGCATGATCTCGTGCGGGCGATGGAATTTCTTTATCTTGACATCCCTTTTCTCCAGCGGGCACTCATCGCACACCGATTTAATTCCTGCGCCGATAACGCTTCCCTTTGCGGGAAGTTTTCCCTCGACAATGGCGAGGATGCAGTTCCATATCTGGTCGGCGGACGGAGGACATCCCGGAATTGTGTAGTCCACAGGAACAACCAGCCATAGCGGTTTCACATTCTCATGCAGTTTCGGAAGAGAGAGACTCCCCTCGGGCATCTCGTATGTTGTCTGCGGAAGAATCCCGTCCGGATTATCGATGGATGGTCCCTCAAGAAAAGCTTTTCCGACCATTTCCTCAAGCGGGTATAAATTCGCAAGGCTGGGAATTCCGCCCAGATGCGCACAGGAGCCGAAAGCGATGAGAGTTTTGCATTTATCGCGAAGCAGTTCCGCGATTTCCAGATGCTCATCGTCACGAATCCCACCGTTGAAGAAGACGATATCCATATGCTCATGCGGCATCGCACGGACATCTTCATATTTGAAATCCATCACGCAGGGCCAGAAGAGGATGTCGGCTTTCTCCGCGAGCGCAAGGATTCTCTCGCCGATCTCAAGGACGGCGATCTCGCATCCGCCACAGCTCGATGCCCAGTAAAACCCGATTTTAAGTTTCTCCGTGGGATTTGAATCGCCCGGTCCGGTGGCTTTGTCATTCATTGCTCAGGACTCCATATAAATAAAGCGGAAGGTTCTGTTTCTCAATGGTTTTCGTTATTATCAGACCAGTTAAGTGGTCCAAGTTTCCTGATTTCCCCGGTCATTCTGCTCACGATCTCCGCGTATCGGTTTCCCTCGCTTGCGCTTACCCAGTGAAGCTGCAGGCGTTCCGGCTCGATTCCCATCTGAGCCAGCATTTTTTTCAGCAGGGGAATGCGTCCCATGGTTTTGTGATTTCCGTCGATGTAGTGACAGTCTCCGGGATGGCATCCGAAAATCCCGACCGCGTCCGCGCCCTCTTTAAACGCCCGGATTACAAACTCCGGATCGACACGCCCCGAGCACATCACCCGTATCGGTATCAGGTTCTCCGGATAATGAAGCCGGGATGTGCCCGCGAGATCGGCGCCCGCATATGAGCACCAGGTGCAGAGAAACGCAACTATCTTCGGCTGGAACTTATGTTCGTGGCTGTTGGTATCTCGTTCAAGTGTGTGATGTGCCATGCGAGTTACCTCGTGAAATCGGGTAACAAAAAACCCGGCTCTCCATCATGGGAGCTCCGCCGGATCGAGAGTAACCCGAAAATAATCTTTTTCTTTGTGGCTCCGGGCTGTACGCGTCACTATTTTCCTTAGCCCAGGCCACTAGCCGGGATTCTTTATACCATAGATTCAATAAAAAATCGCAGGATATCAGAGGGCAATAAAATAATTTTCCATGGATTAAATAACCGGGAAATAATGAGTAATCTGGAAATATTAAGTCGGATTTGAACGTATTGGGAGCTTGGAGGTGTATCTGACTTATTCACGCGCACCTCCAATCTCGAAGACTCGCTTGGAGGCGCCACCGGTTCCCAGACTTGGAGATATCTCATATTATGGTGAATATTATGCTGATTTATTGTTATCATGAACCGACTAAACACGATTTCGAGGTGTGACATGAAAAATATTCTACTTCCTGCGTTTCTTATTACCTGCCTGTTCTTTGTATACCCGGCACACGCACGCGATTTCACGGTCGATGATTTCGATCCCGTCCAGCCTGCGCAACCGGATGACCCTGACAATCCCGATGCACCAACTATGGCCGAAATCTACGGGCAGGCGGTCCTGGATTTAATGAACGAACTGATAATTGTCGCGAGCGATGACGATGGAAATAAGCTTTTTCAGGTTTACCCCTTCCCGATGGAACTGGTGGCGTTGCTGACACAAACCTCGATTTTCACGGGAGAGATCACCGATCCCGACGAACTCGCTGCGCTTGTGGATCAGGCGAACGCGTATAAACCCGCTATGAATTCATTTACCATCAGTCTTGAGGGAAGCGCGGAGTGGGTCGGTCGCAATGTGAGTATTTACTATATCTCCGAGGAGGACGGATCAACGGGCACAATGATTCCTGTCTACCAGATTGCTGCGAGTGATCCATCCGAAGAAGGAGCAATGTTCAGTGAGTGGGCGCTACTCGCAGAAACGATGGACGAGCTTGCGGCGTTTCTGGCGGCTCCAAGGGTATTGATGGTTATCGGTGATGATGATGAAAGCGGTGAAATTATTCTTGAATGCGGTTTCTGGCGACAGTGGGCACTGTTCGATTTCCGCACCGATGAAGAGAATGATGAACTCGATCCAGAGGAATCGGATCGGGACGAGGAACTTGAAGAAGAGGATTAAAAAAATACCTTTTTTCGTAGAACAGCACGGCAGTGCGTCTCTATTTTATTTAATATGACGCACTGCCGTGCTGTTCTACGAATTAATCCAATCTCCAACCGACCCTAATCCGGTACAGTCTCCAGACAATACACGATTCCGCCTGAGTCGGTTATATACAGCCTGCCGTCCTGGATGCTCATACCACCAGTTACTGGGTTGTCGAGAGTATAGCTTGCGCCGACCTCGCTGCCGCTGGATGGATCGAGCATGTAGATTTCGCCCGCATCCGACGCCGCCCAGACGATTCCATTCGCGACCACAGGCGATGTGAAAAACGCTTCGGTGTCCGTACCGGGGAATTCCCACGCCACGCTTCCAGCGGTCGTTATCGCCATGATCCTGAAAGGTCCCTCGAAAAATTGCCAGTAATTCGGATCGTACGCGGTCGGCTGGTAAATATAGGTCCCATCATACGCCGGCGACCTGTACGGAACCTGGTCTCCAAGCGGAACGATAACCTGTGTTATACCATCGGATGGATCGAGTCCATACAGGTTGCAGTTGAAAGAACCGAACCAGATCAGCCCGTCCGCCATGATTGGTGCGGCGTAGATATCGCTTCGTGTAATCGGACCGCCCGGCGGGAAATTCACGAGCCAGATTTCATCCCCGGTCAGTAAATCAAGCGCGAACGCGTTGCCCCGCATGTCGCCTGCGTACACAACTCCGTTATCCACAACCGGCGTGCTCGGATTGCCGGGGAAGTCCTCAACCGAGTAGTCCCAGATAAAATCACCGGTAAACGGGTCAAACGCCGACAGCGTATTGTTGAATCCCCAGACAAGCAGGACATCATCCACAAGAACCGGACCGCCATGCACATACTGAGTGTCCGCTCCCTCGAAATCCCAGAGAAGATCGCCGTCCTCGGAGTCGAAACAGAACACCGACGATCCCCCGACATAAACCTCGCAGTTGCCGACCAGCGGCGTGCAACTGTAAATCGCGTTGTCGGGCTGGAATTTAATTCCTTTGTCCCAAACCGGCACGCCCGTGTCGAGATCCAAAGCCCAGATTTTCTGCGCGTACGGGATGCTTGTCACGATGTAAACCGCGAATTGTCCAAGCGTGGGAGTCGATTCAAAAACCGCTCCGATACCCGACGTGAACTCATGCGTCCAGACCTCACTGAGCGGTGTGCCAATTTCAGTCTCCCATGGATTGTAATTATTGTTGTTAAGGGTTTTGCCATGCTTCCGCCATGAATTCTCGTAATCGATCGGCACATACGCGACTGTCGCCGATGTCAATGTGTACGCGGTCACGGTTCCCAGGAACGGGTCGGGAATCGCATCGACCGCGCCGACAAGAACGCGGTATTCACCCTCATCGACCTCAAGTTCGTTCGGTATGTATCCCGTGAACCGTGTGAAATCGCCCATGTCTATGCCGGATGAGTCGGTGATGATTCCACTGAGCAGGTCGGGCGATTCAAAAATGATCGTGTCGATTGTTGCGTGACCCTGCCAGTCGTAAACATCGACCGTGTATGGCGCCGATCCGCATCCGGGCATCATTCCCGAGCCGATTTCCACTGTAACTTTGTAGGCTTCATAGCAGTTCGCCTCAGGCGGGAAATCCGTTAGAGGATTCTCAACAGGTTTGATTATCGGTGGAGCCCAGTTTGCGTCGACCACATAACCGACCCGGAGCGGTGTTCCCGGCGGACGGGCGATATGATATGTCTGTGTATTCGACTCACCCGCCCTGAAAATCCGTCGTTCTTCATTCGGAAAGAAATTTTTGAAACCATTCAATGTGGCGGATGACACAAGCGGTGTCGCGATCTTTCCCTTGGAGTAGGCCAGAATCGGAAGATCGGAGCCTTCGGGAAAATCGATTGGATTGAAAAGCGTCGTGTAGGCGTCTGCATTGAGAAGCTCGACATCCCCGAGAGTGTGATCGCTCATCACGAGACCGGATGATGCAAACGTGTAGCTTCCGTTGAAAATCGCCGTCCCGCGCACATCGAATCCGGTCAGGTTATCAAGCCCCGGAAACGGATGCTCGAACTGGACATCAATGAAAAATGTGTTGTCGCCCTGGGGAGAAAAATTCAGGAGGGTCAGGCAATTATCGCATGGACCTTCCTCCATGAATTTCCGGACATTGAAATGGCCTTCCGAAAACCTGATCGGAACGGCTTCTGCGGTGAGAGCGTCGAAATCGAACACAAGCTCCCACATACCCATGATGCGATGCCCGGTTGATGTCATTCCGGGTGAAAAAATAACGGATTCTGCTCCGGAACCCGATTGCGAAGCCTGCGAACCATCGGATATCTCCGATGGAACTGTCGGCGGTTCGGCGCACGCTGAAATCGCGAGAAGTGAAATAAGTATCAGTGGAAGAAATACGTTTCGCATGAGAACTCCTCGATAAAGAAAATATTCAGACGGGTTTATTCAATCCTGCTCAAACCCTTATTAATTCTATCACATTGAGAATGTATGCGGGAGGTATCCAGATACAGAAGCACCTCTAAGCTCGAAGACTCGCTTAGAGGCGCCACCGTTTCTTGGCTTAGAGGTGCACAGGACTAATCACATTATTACTTCTTTCACCCCTTGACAGAATCCATCCGACATGTTAGTATTGAGCATATGCTCATAACGTACCTGAGCGGAAATAACAATGCCGAGACCCAGAAAGCCAAGATTTATCACCACCGAGCCTGGAACAAGATCGCTTGTGCCCGGCAATGGCGACCATAAAGACGCCGAACCGATCATTCTCGGCTGGGATGAATACGAAGTTCTCAGGCTGATCGATCTCGAGGGGCTTTTCCAGGACGCGGCGGGGGAACTTCTGGGTATCAGCAGGCAGACAGTCGGACGGATATTGACCGAGGCACGCCGGAAACTCACCGCTGCTATTGTCGAGGGTCGTCCGATAACTGTCGAGGGAGGCGATGCATACATGATGGAACATTTCACATGCGCCGATTGCGGCAACCGGTGGATGATTTTCGAGGGATCGAAACCGAGCAGACACTGCCCCGCATGCGGTGGAACGAATGTATCCGTCTCGCAGATGCCGATCGACCAATACGGCGGACGATGCGGCAGACGTCGGAAAGAACACGGCCGTGGAAGAGGTGGAAGAGGTGGAAGAGGTGAAGGCGGCGGTCGTGGCGGAGGCGGCGGAAGAGGCAAAGGTGATCGTGGCGGAGGAACAGGTGGTGGCAGGGGTGGCCGTTGAAAAGGATATATAAAAAAATATCATGAAAATTCATAAAAAAAAAGATAAATTCAGAGCCGCGACCGTCAGGGAGCGGTTCGAAAGGAGATTACATTATGCCAAGAGGTGACAGAACAGGCCCACAGGGTCAGGGACCAATGACCGGACGTCGCGCGGGATTTTGCTCGGGCAGCAATGTGCCCGGATTCGCAAATCCGATTGGTGGCGGATATGGTCGGGGGGCAGGATTTGGACGCGGATTCGGTGGCGGTCGCAGGAGAGGTTACTCCGGCGCCGGCGCACCCGGTCCATATCCTAATCCACCCGCCGCACCACAGATGTCGCGCGAAGGGGAGATCGAGACGCTCAAATCCCAGGCTTCGGATTTGGGCCAGGCACTGGACGATATCCGCAGACGGATTGAAGAACTTGAATCAACCGGATAAAATAGCATCAGGTTGAACATAACCGGGAGGAAACTAAATGCTTATAGCAGTCGCCACCGATGATGGAGTACACCTTTCACAGCATTTCGGACGATGCATGTTCTTCTCAATCTGGCAGCATAAGGGAGGACAGCCGCCTGTCGATCTCGGCGTGCGCGTAAACACTTTCACCATGCATGCACAGAATAATCCAGCGGATGCTGGGAGGGAAATCAAAATGGCTCCACATGCGGGGGAGGTTCCGGACGAACCCGCACAGGAATCTCATGAAGATGAATTACCCGGAAGAGGAGAGCATCAGCACGGGAACAAACCCGGGCATGGAATGCATTCACACGCGAGAGTTCTAAGCGGTCTGGCGGATGTGAAGGTAGTAATCGCAGCCGGGATGGGTCGCAGGGCGGTTAATGACCTTCAGGAAAACGACAAGGAGATTTACATCACTCAGGAAAGTGAGGTCGCATCAGCAGTCAGAATGTACACGGAGGGAACGCTTGACAGCGGGGAAGCGTGCCACGATCACTAAGCGGCACATAAAAAGCTCCCGTTCCGTTTAGTCTGGTCTTTCTTATTTTCAGTGTAACTGGAGGAGACAGTGGAACGAGAGCCAGCATATTATTAATTTACCATATGGAGATGTAACTCACAATAGCCGAATTCCTTTTCATTCCTTTATCAACCCGTAATTACCACTCCCTGACACCGGGGAGATTTTTTCTGTAGTGGACGTCCTCGTCCGCAATGCCAGTACTCATGCGGGCAAGATTCCCGCACGACAGCCGACGGGACGTCCGCGCTACAATATTTCCGAATTATAAGACAACCTCTTCAGGGTGGGATACCGGATTGCTTTTTCTTTCTTATTAACTCCATAGCTGATATCATTCCCATCGATATGAAAGGCAAAACAACCACAATCGACCATGGTAAATGTATTCAATGCTCAAGGTGCGTCAACATCTGCCCGATGAATCGCCTTAACCTGATCGAGGGACAAATTCGGGTAATTCCGGACAGAGCTGATTCATGCATACAATGCTGTCACTGCATGTCGGTCTGCTCCACCCAGGCGATCCGGATCGGGGATTTCGACTACCACGATTTCGAAGACCTGCCGGATGAGCTTCCGACCCTTGACGATTTCCTCGTTCTTCTGAAAGCACGGCGCAGTGTGCGTCAGTACCAGGAAAAACCTGTTCCCCATGAGATCATTGAGAAAATCATCGATGCCGCCACAACCGCTCCGATGGGTTTGCCGCCCAGCAGTGTTGAGATTTCAGTCTTCGATGAAAGAAAAAAAATCCTGGGAATTATCCCTGACATCCTCAAGGAGTTGAAAAGCTGGGACACGATGTTTTCAAATAAATTCCTTACCCCTTTCTGGCGGATGACGATGGGTGCGCATCTTGTTAACTCCATGCAAAACGAGATTATTCCGTTTGCAAGAAAAATTGTGGCAGAAGCCGAAAACGGAAATGACATCCTCACTCATGGTGCTCCCGCAATGCTGCTGTTCCATTCGACAAAGTACGCCGATTCTTATAAAGAAAACATCCTGATTGCAATGACCTACGCGATGATCGCGGCAGAGGGTCTCGGGCTTGGAAGCTGCATCATCGGCATGATCCCTCCGGCCGTTGAACGAGATAAAAAGCTTCGGGAATCACTGGAGATTCCAAAGGATAATGAAATCACCGGCTGTCTGATCTTTGGATATTCGAGGGTTACATATAACAGATCGATCCCGAGGAAGTTTAAGAATGTCAGGTGGGTATAGTAATTCAATCAGGCAATGTATCTGAGCCGCACGCGTCAGCAAGCGGTCCTTAATATATTTATCCATACGAAACGACCGCTTGCTGACGCGCGCGGC
>CBDUUJ010000010.1:0-18465 GCA_965370205.1 uncultured bacterium | reverse complement strand
AGAAATAGTATCAAGTTTGTGGGCGGCATAATATTATATGTTTATTAATCCAGTAATAGTGTTACTTCTTCAAACTATCCCTGGAAGCCAGCGCTGCGGAATTGGATTTATAAAACTTCAGGAAATTTTATACTTCAGAAAATTCCTAAACTTCAACTGTAATAATGTTCGGCGGTGCGGTAGAGGATCTCGACACCATACGGCAGAGCGTTCTCGTCCATTGCGAATTTCGGATGATGGTGCGGGTACATCGCGCCAACCTTCGGATTTTTAACCCCAAGGAACGCGAAACATCCCGGAACTTTTCTTAGGTAAAGGCTCATATCCTCGCCGCCCATCGTGGGGTTGCCCTCGAACACATTTTTCTTTCCCAGCACGCCTGAAGCGGCATCCCACATGACATCGCACATTTTTGTATCGTTGACAGTCGCGGGAATCTGGTGCCTGTAATCGATCTCCACCGATCCGCCGAGCGATTTCGCGACCCCTTTGACAATCTCGAAAAAACGTTTCTTCGTAATTTTCAGGCCTTCATCGCTGAATGTGCGGCACGTGCCCTTCAGTTTGACCTCAGGAGGAATGATGTTGAACGTGGTTCCTCCATGAATGCTGCCGACTGTGACAACGGCTGTGTCGATCGGGTTGATATTGCGGCTCACAATGCTCTGAAGCGCGCCGATGATCTGGGATGAGATGTAAATCGGGTCGACACTGAGCTGTGGAAACGCCGCATGTCCGCCTTTTCCTCTGACGGTAATATCGAATTCATCTACAGCAGCCATGCATGGTCCGAATACTATGCTCATTTTCCCCACCGGGATTCCAGACCATACATGAAGCGCGAACGCGGCGCCGACATCCGGATTGTAAAGAACGCCGTCATCGATCATCGCCTGCGCGCCGAGTCCGCCCTCCTCGGCAGGCTGGAAACAGAGTTTGACAGGGCCACTGACAGGTTTTTCCTTCAGAAGCTGCGCCGCGCAGAGGAGCATCGCGACATGCGCGTCATGACCGCACGCGTGCATCTGCCCTTCGATTTTCGACGAGTAACCGCACTCGACTTCCTCAGTAACCGGAAGCGCGTCCATGTCGGCCCGGAGCATGAGGACCCTTCCGTCCGTCTTACCCTTTCCGCCGGGGATCATCGCGGTCACGCCGGTTCCACCGATTTTCTTTCCCTTGATCCCGATTTTTTTCAGTTCATCGAGAATTAATTTCTGCGTCTTTTTCTCCTGGTATCCAAGCTCGGGATACATGTGGATTTGTCTGCGGAGTTCGACAACTTTTTTTGCGATGGCAGGAGAGATGAGGTTGGGTTGATTTTTCGCGGATGACATGACGGCTCCTTATTTAATACAAAGTTCTGATTGGAACGAGACGAAAAGGATTTTACAACCGGAGACGGTGTAAAGGCAATAATGCCAACAGGCACATAATCAGGTAAGAGACATATAGATACCAGGATGAAACAGAAAGACGGGCGCGATTTGACTCTTGGCATGTAAAAATTGCTCTAAATTTGGCATTATGAACATTTTCTTTGGTCTAAAATGAAAAATATGCCTCTTTACTATATTTTTGTTTGTAGAAATCGAATTAAAACTGATATAGCCTATTGATCATAATAACATCGCAGGAATTATTTAGTCATTTTTACACGACACACTGCATAGAAACCCAGAAAATAGACAATATAAAAATGCCCGATTTCAATAGAAAATACATCTCACCACTTATGAAATACCACGGTCAATGTGCCGCTGCTTTTATTATAGGGATGACTGGTGCCGTTATCAAGCCTGTATCTCTCAGTTATTTTTCAGAAAGTTATCATACTGCAATACCTGTCAAGATCAGACAGTATTCGAGAAATATTATTTCTGTTTTTAATATTGAAGATGAAAGGAGACGGGACTGTGCACTGGGGCTTGCCTGGGGTTGACTACTCTCCCCGCACTGATAACTCCGCAGGATCGCATGTCCCCGTTCTCCTGAACGAGGTCCTGGAATTCATGGCTCCTGAGTCCGGAAAAAATTTCATCGACTCAACCGGCGGTCCCGGCAATATGAGCCATGCGCTTCTGGAAAGAACCGCGCCGGACGGAAGAGTATTGACTATCGACTGCGACAAACATGCAAACGAACAACAGGAAGCTCTTCTCGGCAAATACGGTTCCCGCAGTATCCGGGTCCTCGCGAATTTCTCGTCAATTCTGAGCATAGTCCGCGATCATGATTTCACCGATGCCGACGGGGTGCTTTACGATCTCGGTCTCTCAAGCGCGATGCTTGATATCCCCGGCTATGGAATGAGCATCCGTCATGACGCAAAGCTGGACATGCGGTACAGCAGTGACATCGAAATTTCAGCGTATGAGCTTGTGAATAATCTTTCCGAAAATGAGCTTGTTGAGATTCTCCGTGGAATGGACGAGCGGCGGTTCGCGAGACGGATAGCGCGATCGATTGTCCGGGAGCGAGAGCGCGAGCCGGTCGAGACCACGGGTCAGCTTGCGAAACTGGTTGAGTCTGCAATCCCCAGGCGTTTTCACCCGAGGAACATCCATCCGGCCACGAGGACATTTATCGCATTGAGGGCAATGGTAAATTCGGAACGGGAAAATCTGGAGAGAAGTCTCAACGACTGCCTGGATGTTCTTAAGCTCGACGGGGTCCTGGTTGTTATCTGTTATTCATCATTTGAGGACCGCATCCTGAAGGAATCAATTCGAAACGCTCCCGGCAGATGGAAAAAGTTAACACGTAAAATCGTCCAGCCGTCCGCTGCGGAAGTCGAAACCAACCCGAGAAGCCGATCCGCTCGTTTAAGAGCTTATCGTAAGGTAGCATAGAATTTGTAATTTGTACTGGTATTAACATTATTTGACAATTATTTTCGAGCTGTGTCCCCTGGAGAGGGCACAGACAAAAGGGAGAGAAGGCCAGTGTCAGCAGTTCCCAAACGCAATAACCCGGGCTTCTGGATGGAAGCCAAAGCAATCGAGTTACCATTGCCGGAGATACACAAACCGTATCCTCCGCAATCGGATGCACCGCCTGTATCAGGCACATCGGCGGATACTTCACAGCCAGTAAAGGGGATAACCATTGTTCCCCTTGGTGCGGTTATAAAATTCGAGCGCGCGATTTCAATCGCGATAATTGTATTCGCACTGATGACGTTATCGATGATTTCCTATCACTCGCTGATGTCGAGAATCGAGGCTCGCGACACACGCACTAATATTCAAAATATCCAGGGCGGGATCGGAAGGATGAGGCAGGACCTCCAGGATGCGAAAAGCTCTCTTGAAACATTCGACGCACCGGAAGGGCTGGGAACGCTGCCGATCGATCCCGGCGATGTTGCAATTGTGACGATTACTCCTGATGTCCGCTAGAGATATGAAACGAACCGGATCGACATCATCATCCAAATCAACTGCACAAGATCCACAAATCCCCGGATTGCGAATTCGCGGCGTTTGTCTCATGGCATTCTGCCTGATTTTTTTCGCTGCCGGCGGACTACGTCTGGCATGTGTACAAATAACATATGCCGACCAGATAAAGGAGCTTGACTGTTTCAACAACGTCCGCACCGGGACTATCGCAGCCTCCAGGGGACGAATCTACGACGCACATGGAAATCCGCTTGCCGATAACCGCATCGTTTATGAGCTGTTCGTGAACCCGTCGCTTGTGAAGGACGAACAGCGCCCGAATCTGATTCGGGAACTGACCGGAAATTTTCCCTGCGATCCTGATGAAGTCGGCAGGGCGATCCGGGAGACAAACGCCACATACAGGACACTCATCGGGGAGATGACATCCGAGGAAGTGGAGAAATTCAACGCGTTAACCGAATCCGGTCCGCTGGTGGAGCTGATGCGAGAAGTCGGCATCATGAAACGCGAGGCGCGTGTTTATCCGCTGGGACCTCTGGCGGGTCCGGTGATCGGATTCACCGGAACGAGGGACAGCGGGCAGGTCGGTCTGTGGGGTTTGGAGAGTAGCTACAACAATGTGCTTTCGGGTCGCGACGGAAGATACGAGGACATAAGGGATCAGCGGGGGCAGCGCATTCCCGGCTCAAGAAGGGAAATCGCTCCGCCACGGAATGGAAGCGATCTCGTCCTGACCCTCGACGCCGACATCCAGGCGCTGGCGGAATCCGCGCTTGAGCGGGGCATCCGGAGAAAAAATGCCCTCGGCGGAATCGTCGTAATCACGGAGCCGTCCACGGGGAATATCCTCGCGCTTGTGAGTCTCCCGGCACTCGATCCGTCAAATCCGGGTGAATCGTGGGAGAACGAAACGGCGCGGTTTTCAGGTTCGACCTGTCTTTCGTATGAACCCGGCAGTGTCTTGAAGATATTCACAGCGGCAGCGGCTATCGAGGAAGACCTTATTGTGCCGGACACAAAGTTCGAGGTCGGGTTGGGTCCGATTTATTACAGCGGAAAACCGATACCCGATCACGAGTATGAATTTCCTGTTTTCGATCTCGAATATGCAATCGTGCACTCATCGAATCGGGCGCTTGCAATGGTGGCGGTTGATTATCTCGGACGTGAGCTGCTCGTGGATTATCTCCACGAATTCGGATTCGGCAGTGTCACGAATCTCAACATGCCGGCGGAACCCAGGGGCAGCCTGAAAGAAAATACAGGGCATCTGCCTGATATCGACCTCGCTAACATGGGATTTGGCCATGGAATTGCGGTATCGCCTCTGCAGATTGTTCAGGCGATGAGTGTATTCGCGAACGACGGCGTCCTGGTTCCCATCAGGCTGATCGATGTCAGGCGCGATCCTCCCTGGGACGCTGAAACAGCCGGATCGGAAGCATCGCCGCGTCGCGTGATAAGCCACGAGACGAACGAGATCATGCAGAACTTCATGCTCGGCGTTGTGGAAGAAGGCACCGCGATGGACGCAAAGACACACTGGCCATGCGCCGGGAAAACGGGCACGGCCCAGCAGGTGAATCCGGAAACCGGCCTGTATTACAGCGATAAATTCTACGCGTCGTTCGCGGGTTATGGTCCGGTACCGAATCCGAAATGGCTGATTCTTGTCATTCTGGACGATCCGGAATGGCTGTAATACGGGGGTCCGGCATGCGGTCCTAACTTCCGCTACATTTACAACGCGATCATGCTTCGCGAGGGTTATGCGCACACTATCGATTCGGGCGATGAGAATGAAAATAGATCGGCGGACGAAGAAATCACAGAGGATAATGATTTGATTCTGGGTGAATACGTCATTAATCCGCACCCATTCGACAATGCCGACATTCCGGATGTTGAATTCGGCGGCTGAATGGATTTTCGAAATTTCGTTTTGAACATCATGAGTGAATCGCGTCAGATACCGGTTAATATCGAAAGGCTCAGGGAGCTTCTGGGCGACGCTGTCTGGCATATCAGGCAGGGGGAACCCCCTTCTGTTCTTGTCGCGGTGACCGATGACAGCAGGCTTGTCGTTGATGATGCGATATTTGTCGCGGTAAAAGGCTTCGAGACCGACGGGCATCTTTACCTCGAAAAAGCTGCCGCCGCCGGGGCGGGTCTGTTAATTGTTGAGGGGAAGCATGTCGCCGAGCATCCGGAACTGATTGCGCCTGTTGAAGACAAGCCTTTACTTATCGTTGAAAATACACGTCTGGCGGCATCGATTCTCGCCGACGAATTCTACGGGCATCCGAGCCATGAAGTAAAAATACACGGCGTTACCGGCACCAAGGGAAAGACAACGTGCGTTCATCTGACAGGCGACATCCTCCGTGCCTCGGGACGGCGTCCGGCATTGATTGGAACTCTCGGAATCGAATTCGAGGAAAATCACTGGTCCTCAAATCTTACAACACCGGGACCGATTGATTTCCATAAGTGGCTGCGAACTCTGGTCGATCTCGGCGCGACGGATATCGTCTGCGAGGTCAGCGCGCATGCCGGAGCGATGTCGCGGACTTCCTCGGTACGGTTTGAGACGGTCACCTACATGAATCTCTCCCGCGATCACGGCGACCATTTTTTAGAGGATGAATATCTGGACGCGAAACTGGTGATTGCGCGCGATGCTGTGAAATGCAATCCCGATGTGTGGGGCATCGGCAACATTCGGGACCCGCATACACCCGAGTTCCTCGAACCGATAGCTCCCGACAAGCGGATCATCTTCGCGGCTTTCGAGGAGCATGAAAATCCGGACGATCCACCGAACGATATCTCCACAGCCATTCAATCCCGTTCATCTCATGATCTTCACCTGATAATTCGAACAAAAACCTGGGAGCGTGCGGTAACGCTTCCATTAATCGGGCGATTCAACGCCCAGAACGCCGCCGCGTCCGCATCCGTGGCCATGGCGACCGGTCTGGGTCCGGACGATATCGCACAAGGTCTGGAAAACGCGAATCCGATTCCCGGACGGCTTGAGAAAATCGACATGGGTCAGGAATTTCTTGTCGTTGTCGATTACGCGCACGCGCCGCAGCCTGCACTTGAAGTCCTCTCCACGCTTCGGGAAATAACACTGGGGAAAATGATCTGCATCATGGGCGCGGGCGGATCGAGGGATCGCGGGAAACGTCCGATGATCGGCGAGATCCTCGCGCGGAACTGCGACATCGCGGTGATCACATCAGATAATCCACGCAGGGAAGAACCGCTCGACATCATCAACGATATTCTCGTCGGGGTCAGCAAGGTCTCCAACGGAAAAGCGGAAATAATCGTGGAGGTCGACCGCGGGAAGGCGATCGATCTTGCGCTTGCACAGGCGGGTCCGGGGGATACGGTCGCGGTGCTCGGGAAGGGTCACGAGACTTACCAGATATTCAGCGACGAGACGATTCATTTCGACGACCGTGAAGTCACTCGCGAATGGCTTGAGGCTCACGGTTACGGAAGTGTAAAATAAAATGCATCTGACACTGGGACAAACGGCTGAAGCGACCGGCGGCGAAATTCTCGCAGGCGATCCGGCGATGTCTGTCGGCGGCGAGGGTCCCGGCGGAATTTCCATCGATTCACGCTCGATTGCGGATGGCCAGTGGTTTGCCGCGCTAACCGGAAAAACCGGACGCGACGGGCACGATTTCCTGTGCGATGCGATCAATCGGGGCGCTTCGGGCATAATCATTTCCGACCGTGATGAATATGAGCTGAAAGTCGCGATGTCCTTCCCCGACATCCCCACCCTGCTCGTTCCGGACACAACGATCGCGCTTGCGGATATCGCACGCGCTCTTCTGGAAAAATATAAACCGTTTGTAATCGCGATAACCGGCACGGTCGGCAAAACAACGGTGAAGGAATATGTCGCGCATATCGCATCGACCCGCTGGCCTGTCTTAAAAAATCCGCATAACTGGAACACGGAGATCGGTCTGCCTCTGACGGTGTTCAACATCACGCCGGATCATCGCGTCGCGGTCCTCGAATGCGCGTCGAGAGGCAAAGGACAGATCAACTACCTCAGCATGATCGCGCGACCGCATGTGGCTGTGATAACCGCGATCGGTCCGGGACATCTGAGCGAGTTCGGAAGCGTCGAGAATGTCGCCCGCGCGAAATGGGAGATCGTGGACGGTCTCAGGGACAACGGAACTGTGGTGGCGCTCGAAGAAGCATTTTCTCCTGAAATATCCGTTGAAGAATTCAGGATTTTGACATTTGGACTGGACGCAACCAGTTCAGTTCATCCGATTGATATCACGTACGATCAGAATTCCACCATCGCGACAATTGTCACGCCCATTGGCAGGTTCGAGACTAAGATTCGTGGAACGAGCAGAGCTGATTTACTCAACGTACTTTGCGCGACCGCATGCGCGATGCAGATCACGGTGGATTCACCGAACGGCGATGAATCCCTGACGCTGGACGAAATTGCGGAAGCGATCCGCACGCTGCCGTCAACGCCGGGACGGATGGAAGAGATCGTTCGTCCGAGCGGTGTAAACGTAATTTTTGACGCATACAACAGCAATCCGATCTCGCTCCGGAACGCGCTCGATGCTCTTTCACAAAGAAAAACAATGTGCGACGGGTCACCTGTGAAAAGACGGGTCGCGATCCTCGGCGACATGCTGGAACTCGGCGATGATGAGGAAATGTATCACCGCGAGGCCGGTTCGCATATCGCAAAGCTTCAAATCGACTGCCTGATAACGGTCGGTTCTCTTGCTGAATTTATCCGTGCGGAAGCCGACACAAAAAGCGGCGAACGAATAGATGGAAAACATTACGAGTCAACCGAAGAATGCGCGGATGAATTATCAAAATGGCTCAGGTCGGGCGACCTTGTGCTGATCAAGGCGAGCAGAAATCTTGCGTTCGAAATTCTGCTCGACGAGGAGTGGTAGAGAAAAATAATGACCCTGTCCTCCGGGAAAATAATTCTCCTTTCATGCCTGATTCTTTCGGGGATTCTCACGGCATTGATAACCCGAAACCTTTCCATGCCACGGAAGGACGGCACAACCGAGGGGTCGATCATCCGCGACCAGGGTCCGGAACATCACAGGGAAAAAGCGTCGACACCATCCACAGGCGGACGGGCATTTCTGCTGACACTTGCATTAATCGGGCTGCCCGGAGCGTTTCTTCTCACCGATTACCGCGCTGTCATCGGGATCGTTGCGGGTCTTCTGACCGGCCTGATCGGTCTTGCCGATGACGTTCTCAAAATCGCGCGCCAGGATTCATCCGGACTTAAGGCGCGGTATAAACTTCCACTGCAGATACTTGTCGGACTGCTCCTGACCTGCGCGGTGTATTTCCTGATCCCCGACAGTTCAATACGCATTCCTTTCGTGCGCGATGCCGTGGATATCGGCATATGGAAAATTCCGCTGGGACTGTTCTGCTACCTGACAATAATCAACGGTGTGAATTTCACCGATGGAATTGACGGGCTTGCGTCTGTCACAGTTCTGGTCGCGGCGTTTTTCCTCGGAGGGGCGATATGGTTCTCTGCACCGGAGGGATCGGTACTGATTCCCGTTGTGCTGATCGGAATCTCGGTGGGATTTCTTCCCTTCAACTGGAACCCGGCAAAGATTTTCATGGGCGACTCGGGAAGCCTCGCGATCGCAGGCGCTCTTGCCGCCTCGGCAATCGCGACAGGACTGGAGATTATTCTTCTGATTATCGGACTTGTTTTCATAATCGAAATAACAACTGTAGTCATGCAGGTTGTGTATTTCCGTCTGACCGGCGGGAAGAGGATTTTCCGAATGACCCCGATTCATCACGCATGGGAATTACGGGGATACAGGGAGCCTGCGATTGTTTTCGGAGCGCTCACGATCGGGATCGTATCCGGCTTAATCGGATGGTGGGCTGCATGAAGATCGATATCGTGAATTTGACTGAACGAAATTTGAACAAATACAGAGCAGCGATCAAATCGTTGCGGTGCAGTATATCTCTGCGCACGGGAAGGGGTCATGTCCCTGATCCCTTCCCGCCAATTTTTTCCGGGACAACCGATGCGACTCCAATGTTCGGTCTTATAGGGAGTCTTTGGGGGGAGGGATAATTATCCCCTCCCCCCAGGGCCCCGTCCAGCGATCGAACCGATATAGATTAAACAGATTAAATCGACCGAAACCGGCGTTTAAAAATGAAAAGAATGAAAGCATATCCGAAAAAAACAAGATTTATAGTCTGGGGGTTTGGAGTCACCGGCAAGGCTCTTGTAAACGTGCTGCATGAGCGCGGCTACCGGGTATATGTTATTGAGGACAAGGCGCTATCGGACTTCGAGAAATATGCCGACGATATTAAACGCCTGAAAAAGGAAGGCGTTAAATTTCATTTCGGCAGGATCTCGAATCTTCCGGACTTTTTACGAAGCGAGGCGGACGTTCTCGCGCCGTCGCCGGGAATCAGGGTCCCGTCCGGGATTGCCGATGTTTGCGAACAGGCCCGTATTCATATCGCCGGCGAGATTGAAATCGCTGCGCGAATCGTGCAGGGCAGAATAATCGCGGTGACAGGAACTGACGGTAAAACAACCACCGCAACACTCATACACCACATTCTGACATCCTCCGGATTAACCTCCCATCTTGCGGGAAACATCGGTTCGCCTTTCATCGAGCTTGCGGGCAAAACGAAATCCGATCACTGGCTTGTCGTCGAAGTATCGAGCTATCAGCTTGAAACAGTTCGGTTGTTCAGACCCTACATCGCGATCCTTCTGAACATCGCCGAGGATCACCTCGAACGTCACGGCGACATGCGGACATATCTCAGGATGAAAGGCCTGATCTTCAATCGCCAGAAAACCGAGGATCACGCGATTGTCAATTTCGACGATCCGGCCTCGTTGCAGGCATACGGGCAGGCGAAATCAATCCTGCATGGATTCAGCCTCGCGGGACCGATACCGTCCGGCGCGTACCGGGATAACGGCAGCCTCATGGTTAGCGACGCTGATGGTCCGAAACACGTAATTGATGTCAAGGATCTCAAGCTTACAGGCGAACATAACCAGCTCAACGCGCTGGCATCGATATTCGCGTGCAAAATCGCCGGATGTCCGATCGATGAGATCGGCAAAGCTTTGTCGACCTTTGAGGGTCTTCCCCACAGGATCGAGGAAGTCGGTGAAATCGACGACGTTCTCTGGGTGAACGACTCAAAGGCGACTAATGTGCACTCGACCATCGGCGCGCTCAACTGCTTCGACCGTCCAGTCGTTCTTTTGCTCGGCGGGTATGAGAAAGGGCTTGATCTGACCGGGCTGATTCCCCACATACAACGTCACGCATGGCATGTGATCCTTCTCGGCGCGACCAGGAATCGCTACCGGAGAGTGCTGCGCGAAGAGGGTTATAAAAATATAACCGTCAGGAAAACCCTGCAGGAGGCATGCGCCGCCGCGAACGGTATCGCAAGGCCGGGGGATGTCGTCCTGCTGTCGCCCGCGTCATCGAGCTTCGACCAGTTCAAAGATTATGTCGAGCGCGGCGAGACATTCCGGAAATGGGTCGAGAAAAAAATCCAGAGGAAGGAGCCATGAACCGGGACACCGACTCTCACAACATGGCATTAAAGGAAAGCGCCAACCGGGCCATTAAGACGGCGCTTGTCTGCGTTCTCCTGCTTATTGCAATTGGATGGGTCATGCTCCTGGATTCCGGACTTATTTTTGAGGGACAGGCGAATCCCGAACATTTTCACAACCTGATTGTCAAACGAATGCTGGGAACGTCAATCGGACTTGCGATACTTGTATCGCTGTGGCTTATGCCGGCCGGGCTGATCCGAAAGTTCTCGTTCCCCGCAATTTTGATCGGCCTGGTTCTGCTGGCGCTGGTCTGGTCGCCGCTTGGGATCACGGAGCGCGGAAGCACCCGGTGGGAGCAACTGGGTCCGTTCAGATTCCAGCCGCTTGAATTCGCGAAACTTGCGCTTGTCTGGTTTCTCGCCGATCAACTCGCGCGAATCGGGTCACTCGGCAAAGTAAAAATGCAAAAGCTTGTAGTGCCCGCGATATTCGCCGTTCTTACAATCGGACTTGTCGGCGCTCAGCCAAATATCTCCGGCGCGATTTTTCTCATCATGCTGGTATTTGTAATGGCATGGGTCGGGGGAATAAACGGACGGCTGACATTGGGAATGCTGGCCGGGGGAACGGCTGCATTCGCAGGACTCCTGGCGCTCAATCCCGACAAGCTCGCGCGATTCCTGCCGGTAGTACGACCGTTTGAAGATATAAGCGGAGCGGGATACCAGGTCGGGCTTTCCCTGTGGGCGATCGCAAAGGGGGGACTCTTTGGACTCGGTCCGGGCGGATCGGTGGCGATGTACTCCCTTCCCGACCATGCGACCGATTTCATCTTCTCGATTCTTGGGGAGGAATGGGGATTTGCCGGCGGGATAACCGTGATACTGCTTTTCGCAGTCCTGATTTACTCGGGCTTCCGCATCGCACTGGTGCAACAGGACCCGTTCCGTATTCTTCTGGGATGCGGAATCACGAGCATTATCGGACTTCAGGCCGCGATTAACATCGGGGTTGTTCTCGGAATACTCCCGACAACCGGCATGCCTCTCCCGTTTCTGTCGGCGGGAGGATCGAACCTGATTCTCTCGTTCATTGAAATCGGCCTGCTTATGAATCTTGGAAAAACAGCCGGGGTTCCCATTGAAAGTAAAATACCGATTAAAACTCCTGAAGTGGTTCCGATTCGGAAACGCAGAAACGGCTATCACAGGAAACCCCTCGCAGGGGTGAATCACAGACCGGCTGAAAATCCGGCGCACGAATCAGGAAGGCGGATCGCAAGATGACATCCGGAAATGAAATAGCCGCCACATTTCACAGGCGGCTCCTTGACGATGGATTCCGGGGAAACATCAATACCGGCGTTCCGCTCTCACCGCTCACCTTCTACAGGATAGGCGGACCGGCGCTGATATTCGCAGAAGCGTCCTGTGTCGATGATCTTTCAATTATCAGGAATGCGCTCGGGGACCATCCTCTGGAATCGTTAATTCTTGGAGCAGGCTCGAACATACTCATTTCGGATGCGGGATTTCCGGGGCTTGTGGTTCGCCTCGGTAAGGAATTCACCGAAATAAAAACCGAGCCTGAGAATATTTCAGTTGATACGGGAGCCTCGGTTCCGCTTCTGAAACTTATTCGCGAGGGGACGGAAATGGGAATGGCCGGAATTGAGAGGCTTGCAGGAATTCCCGGATGGGTCGGCGGAGCGCTTTACATGAACGCAGGGACTTTCGGCGAACATATAGGCGACCTGGTCGAGTTCGTTGAGATACTTACCGTTTCAAGCGAGGTGAAACGCCTGAGTCCCGGGGATTGCGAATTCGCGTATCGCTCATCCCGGTTCATGGAGTCGGATGAAATCATTCTAAATTGCCGGATAACCGGAGAGCCGGAAGATTCAAATAAAATTGCGGATGAGATCGACAGAAGGCTGGAGCGGCGAAGGCGTACGCAGCCGGTGGATATCCCCAGTTGCGGATGCGCGTTTAAAAATCCGGAGGGAGAAAAATCGGCGGCGCAATTGATTCAGGAAGCCGGATTGAAGGGCGCCAGCTCCGGAGACGCCGTAATCAGCGAAATACACGCGAATTTCATTGTGAATGAAGGAAACGCGCGAGCGACCGACGTGATCTCGCTTATGGCACTGGCACAAAAAAGGGTATTCAATCTCACAGGCGTGAAACTCGATCCCGAGGTCCGGACCGCCGGATTTGAGAAGCCGATTGAGGTGATTCTCGATGAATGGAAATCGGATTAAACTGAAACTTAAAACGATCCCCGGCAGAAGAAATTCGGACACTGAAAACTCACGGGATAACGCCAATCCGGTTTGTAAACATAACGACACTGTATTACGCATACTTGTCCTTATGGCGATATTCGCGGTTGCATACTACGGGATCACCGCGGAATGGCCGCAGCTTGAAAATATCGATGCGCGCGGGGGGATCAATATCGGCGAACAGGAATTGATCGCGCTCGCCGGACTCGATGATTTCGATGACGCGTGGACAATGTTCATTCCGGTTGAGGAAATCAGTTCATCTCTCGAAGCCAATCCGCTGATCGAACATGCGGAGGTTTCGATGACGGGATTGAAATCGATCCGCATCAGGATCACCGAACGCCGTCCGATCACGGCGGTGGAGCATAAGGGATTCAGGTTTCTCATCGACAGGACCGGAGAGCTGATCGATATCCAGTCTCCATATACATTGTGCGCGTACCCGATCGTGAGAGGGGTTCCCCCCGGACTGTTGAAGTTAAACGGTGAACCTTTTTATCGCCGGGGAGGAATATGGAGACTGCCTGCCGGGGTCGAAGATGAGAAATGGGAACTTCAATTCGGCAGGCTCATTCATCTCCAGCGACTTCTCAACCGGGATAACACGGATCGCGAGAACAAGCTTGCCGGAATAGTGATGGACGAGATCGGACATATCATAGTCGAATATGATAATTGCCCGCCGATCATCCTGGGAAATTTTAAAAATCCGGAATTGCAGTTCAGTCAAATGCTTGCCGTTCTTGCGAATGACGAGATTACAAACCCGGAAAGAACTATCGATATAGACCTTTCCTCCGAGCTGTTTCCGTGTTATCACGTAAGAGAGGATTTCTACACTCAGGAGGAACGTGCAGCGATAGATCTCTGGAAACAGGAACAAGTCGAGGATGACGATTCTGAATCGGAGGATGAGGATACTGCGACCGGTGACGAGTCGGAGCCGGATGATGACACGCAGGAAGCGATTCGAGATAACAGCATCTTCAATCTCGCAGGCGGTGTAACTTCAGATGACGACAACCAGCAATGAAAAGAAAAAAATTCGTCTGTCGGTGATGACACTCCTACTGAGCCTTCTGATCGGCATAATGCTCGCGCTGCCGTTCAAGGTCATCCACGAGGAGAAAAGCGAACCGCTTCCCAGCGAGAGCCGGCAGGAACTTGTGAATCGGATGTCGAAGCTGACAGAGGAAAACGAGCAGCTCCGCCAGGAGCTTGAACAGAGTCGAGCCGGCATTGCAGATCTGGAAGACGCTGTTCTCGCACGGCAGGAGGCCAGCCAGGAGCTTACCGATTCACTGACGCGGTACAGGATTATGGCCGGACTCGACCCGGTGCACGGTCCCGGAATCCGTCTGACTTTAAGCGAGGAGACATCGGAGCTTCCCCCCGGAACCGAGGCGGCACCATATCTCATTCATCAGGAAGATCTGCTGAACATAGTCAACGAGTTATGGCTTGCGGGAGCCGAGGCAATCGCGATACGATCCCGCAATCGAACCGAGCGCCTGATAATGAGCAGCACGATTCGATGTGTCGGAAGTCTTATAGATGTAAACAGCACCCGCATGACTCCGCCGTTCGATATCTTCGCAATCGGCGATCCGGACGATCTGACGAACGCTCTTACAATGCCCCGTGGAGTTCTTGAACCCCTTCAGTTCTTCAATATCGAAACCGAAGTTTCCATGCTGGACGATATCGTGCTTCCGCCATACGGCGGTCTGACACTGCTCGAGTTCGCCCAGCCATGGCAGGACGAGGAGGGATCATGATGATGATAATAATAATAATTCTCCTGATTGCAGGATTTACACTTGGATACTTTATAGATCTGCCGTTTCACCTGGTGGACACAAAATATCTTGCGCTGTTTTTTCTTGCGCTTCTTGACAGCTTCACATATGGACTTGTCCGAGACCTGTCCGGTCAGAAAGCCGGCAACTCCCCTGTGTTTCTACGCCTGGTTCTGGGTCTGGTAATAGGAGGTTTTATTATTTACTTCGGTGAAAAAAGCGAACTTGATTTATATCTGGTTGCATTACTTCCACTTACGCTGGGATTCGCCCTAAATTTGTATAAGTTTTTGCCGAAATAATTATAGTAATTGTACTAATTCACTTGATTCAGTTGCCCGGCAGGATTATACTTTCAAATTCCGGCGACATAACATTAATAAGGATTCGGTCTAAACTTAGACATCAATGAGACGTGAATAAATCAGATTCCATAATTGGTATTGATATCGGTACTACAAAAATTTGCACAGTAGTGACCGAGATCGAGCCTGGAAACGAACCGGTAATTCTGGGTATTGGACATGTCCCGTCGCGTGGACTCCGCAAGGGTGTCATCACAAATATCGAACACACGATCTCGTCCATACGCGAATCGAAACTCCAGGCGGAACAGGCTGCAGGCGTTGCGATAGACAGCGCGTTTGTCAGCATGACCGGCGCTCACATTCAGACGGTACTATCGAACACATCTGTCGCCATCGATCCTCACAGGGGAATTACCGTTGAGGACATGGAGCATGTACTGGATAAAGCACAGCACGTCGATATTCCATCAGGCAGACGATTGATCGATGTCTATGTGCGGGATTACATTGTCGATGGAGAGGTAGGGGTCAGCGATCCGCTTAGCATGAACGCGATGCGTCTCGAAGCCAATGCGCTTCTTATCACGACCGCGGTACCACAGATAGAGAACATCTACCGCGCGGTGAACCAGGCTGGAATAGATGTAGAGAATATAATACTTGCACCAATCGCTTCCGCTGAAGCCGTCCTGGACACGGACGAGCGTGAGAGCGGGATTGCACTGGTCGATATCGGCGGCGGAACAACCGATATCGTGGTATACAGGGATAATGGGCCTGTATATATTTCGATCTATCCTGTCGGGGGAGATCATTTTGACAGCGATATTGCATACGGCGTGGGACTCACAGCAAGGCAGGCCGAGCATCTCAAGATCAAGCTCGGCGGTGTCAGCGATGATTATATTTCCAGCGAGGACATGATCGAAATCGCCAGAGGCGGTGGGAAGCGCAGGGAAATGGTTCCGCTTAACATCGTGGCGAAAATAATCCAATCTCGTCTTGAAGAAATTCTTTTCCTCGTATACAAGGACCTTGAACGTAGCGGATTCCTGAACGAAATTCCATCGGGCCTTGTGCTGACCGGGGGAATGTCGCTGCTTCCGGGAATCACCGAACTGGCGTCGGATATTCTCGGCATGGGCGCGAGAATCGGATACCCTCGAAATATGGAAGGCATGACCGATGAGCTTTTAAACCCGATGTACTCAACCGCTGTTGGACTGGCAAAGCTGGGAGCGATCGAGTACCGGGAAAAGATTGCGGGAAGTAACGGCGGCATGAATGATTCTCTGTCCAAGGTAACAAACTGGGGAAAATCAATTATGAAATGGATAACCCAGTAAAATTTCGGAACTATACAGATAAAAAAGATAACATTTTTAACCGAACAGAGGATAACATTCCTCCGCAGAGAAGAACGGGAGTTGCAAGTGGCTAAGAACAGCAGGCAAAACAAGAAAGACAATGAAAATCTCAATCCTGGAGAGGAACCAATGTCAGAAAATTCGGACAAACTGGAAGCGAATAAAAAAAAGCGAATGACACTTCCCCTCGACCAGGTACCTATCGACCTGAAACCAAAGGGCAAGGGCAAAGGCACCCGGGCCAATATAAAGGTAGTCGGTCTCGGAGGTGCCGGTGGAAACGCTGTCAACAGAATGATGCAGGCCGGTCTTTCCGGAGTTGAATTCATCATTATCAACACCGATGCCCAGGCATTGGAGCAGCATCCGGTCACGCATAAGATACAGATAGGTGAAAAGGTCACCCGTGGTCTTGGAGCGGGAGGCGATCCTGAGATCGGCCTGAAGGCCGCAACGGAATCCAAGTCTGAAATCGCGGAGATCATCGAGGGCGCCGACATGGTTTTCATTACCGCCGGCATGGGCGGCGGCACAGGGACCGGTGCAGCCCCGATCGTCGCCGAGCTTGCGAAGGACAATGACGCTCTCACAGTCGCGGTTGTCACTCGTCCTTTCACCTTCGAGGGCGGGCGTCGCTCACAGATTGCAGACGAAGGCATTAACAGGCTTCGCGAAAAACTCGATACACTGATCACAATTCCCAACGACAAGCTGGCTGAAGTTGTCGGTCCTGAAACAACACTGATGGAGAGTTTCGAGATAGCCGACGACATCCTGAGGCAGGGAGTTCAGGGAGTCAGCGATCTGATCACCATTCCCGGATTGATAAATGTCGATTACGCCGATGTCAGGACGATTCTCTGGGAGGCGGGCACAGCACTGATCGGAATGGGCCAGCAGGCGGGCGAGGGTCGTGCGACCGATGCCGCACGCCAGGCGATCACATCACCATTGCTGGAAACATCAATCGACGGCGCAAAGGGAGTCCTGATAAATTTCACAGGCGGACCTTCCCTGACGCTTATCGAGGTTATGGCTGCCTCGGATCAGATTTACAGCGTATGCGATCAGGATGCGAATATCATAGTCGGCGCTGTAATCGACGAGCGCATGAAGGATTACGTTCGGGTTACAGTTCTTGCGGCCGGATTCGACGATCTCAGGCCCGAGCCGAGCATCCCGATCCGCGACCGCATAGCAGCGGAACCCGGACAGCATCGGGATGATGCCATCGATGAGGACGAGCTTGATATCCCGGCGTTCCTGAGGAGAGGAAGTTACACTTCATAAAGTTTTATTAAGGAGTGTCGATACAAGTATTTGAAGATAAGGTTTTCATATTCATTAAATAAAAGGAAGGTTTGAGTTCAGGATTAAGAAAACCGGACAAAAAACCGTCAAATATATTGTTGAGAGGTTGGATTCCCTTTTTACAGTAAAGGGAGTTATCCTCTTTTCAATTAAACGCATTAACTAACTTAGCCACCCCACCCTCTTCCTTCCGACGCGTCCCATTTACATCCGGGGCGCGTCGCTTATTCGGATGTATATTAAAGTGATGTGTAGTTGATCTTTCGTTTTTGGGCGACACTGGGTGTTTCATTCTTTTTTTTGTCTTAGACCAAACATGGTAATTAACTCTCGTTTGATTGAGGGGACACTTTTTTTTGCCC
>CBDUUJ010000009.1:0-18743 GCA_965370205.1 uncultured bacterium | reverse complement strand
GACCCTCGAAACATTTCCGCCTGCCTGATCGTTAATTATGACAGTGATTTGATAATCCCCGGACGACGGGCTGAGCCATCGCGCTTCCCCGTCGGACTCATAGGTGAAATAACCGCCGTCGGCCTGCCATTCGTATTCGAGCGGGAAATTGCCGTCAGGATCATCGGCGGTAACGGTGATCGTAATTTCATGGTTCACAAACGGTTGATTGTCTGATATCTGGAGCTCTGTGATGACCGGCTGCTTGTTGGCGTTGACTTCGATAACCACAGTCTCCTGCGATGGAGTCATATACCTGTCGCGAACCTCGACAATGAAGCGATAAAAGCCGGTGACATCGGGTCCGGCCCAGATGCAGGGATTTTCATCCGGAACTATGAAGTATTCGTTCGGATTGAAAGTGCTTGCGCCTCCGCCGACCCTCTCAACAGCCCATGTGAATGAGTACCAGTTGGGATCGGGATCGTCGCCGGCGTCCGGATCGTAATATTCAACCGTGATGGTCATGATGCTCCCCGGTTCGATCTGGAGAGTTCCCACCGGAGTGATACTGTCGCTGTCCACGGTGAATTTGAATCCCTGAATAATGACCGGCTTGTTGGTGTTTTCGGCGGTCTTGTCGCAGGCTCCGATCAGAATTGCAAATCCCGCAACCGCGATCAGGAGAATAATCACCGGTACCCGTCTCAGGAAATTTTTTCGCATTTTATCTCTTCCTCCGTCACAAAGAATATAAGCAGGTGTTTATGATAATCATCCCGTATTGACAAGTTCCGAATCGGCGACATCATCAGTCGTTTCTTCGGATTCATCTTCAGATGATGTTTCATCTTCGGTATTTTCCGATTCCGATCTCTCATCCCCGGAGTCGATGGGCAAGCCGGTGTCGGGATCGATTTGAGTCGGTCCGTCGATGGATGATGTCTCTTCTTCTGTGGATTCGAGCAGATCGGTCGGCTCGTAGATGGGCTGCGCATCGATCCATCGGATGGTCTCTGCAAGCCCGGTTAAAAGCGGGTTGTCCCGTGTCGATACCAGATAATTGATCGTGTGCCACAGGAGTTCCGGCTCCTCGAAACCTTCCTCTGGAATCGGAAACGCCGGTACCATGAGGCGTCTGCCGGCATCGATATCGCTAATCTGCAGATTGTTCATCCGTCTCAGGTAGGCGATCAGGAAAGCCTCGGCATGACGACGCGCGGATTCGGCATCCATGTCGGGAGGAATCTCGATCCCCGCCATCATGCGGAGATTGTCGATCATGCGCAGTTTCCTGATGACCTGCAGGAGTGTCAGCATAACCGGATCGTTTGCCGAGTAAGGAATAATCTGATCTTCGGGCACGACAGTAAGGCCGGTTGTGAAATCAATGCCTTTCAGATCGACCTCCTTCAGGATGTACTCGCCGGGGAACAGGACATTGTCGAGGTTATCGAGAATCTCGGAGCCGAGCGGCACCAGGTATGAATCTATAATCTCGTATGGATTATCCATGTCGTCGCCGAGCCGCTCGGTAGCTTCCTCGGCAACATGCGGCGTTATTACAATGATGATTTCGGTGCGGTCCCTGATTTCACGGGTACGTCTGAACGCGGAGCCGATCAGGGGAAGGTCGCCGAGTATGGGAATCTTATAGGTTCTCGTTTCCAATTCCGTTGAAATCAGGCCGCCGAGAATCAGCGACTTGTGATTCGGGATACGAACGATTGTTGAGATCTCGCGTGTGTTCAGCTCCGGAGCGACCAGGCTCAGCTCGCTGACAACGTTGTTCAGTGTCTCAACATTCGACACCACCGCGTTGACCTGCATCTGGATCTCTTCGCCCCCGTAACCGATCCTCGGTTTGATATTCAGGGTTATGCCGACAGGAACGAAGCTGATATCGAAACTGCTGCGTCCGTCGCCGGTCTGGGTCTCCTGGACCACCGGAACCTGTCGTCCGATAGTGATTATCGCCTGCCTGCCGTCGACAGTCACAACTTTCGGTCTCGCCTTGATCGTTGCCCTGCCGTCCAGAATAAGGGCCGCCAGCGCCGCTGAGAAGCTTCCCCCGGGATCGCCTGCATCATCGTAGGTGAAAAAATTGCCGCTGGCTCCGGACGATCCGCCTTCACCCGGAAATATAGGATTCACAATTCCTGAGAGGATGTCGTCTGTGCCGGTTATGTCACGGAGCCCGAGGTCGGTGAGGTCGTCCACGTTCAGCTCGATAATCTGCGCCTCGATTAATATCTGTCTGGCGGGGACATCGATCAGTTCAAGAAACTGCTCGACCGATGCGATCTCGGATGGAGTGCCGAATACGATCAATTTATGGATGTCCGTTGTCGCGACCGGGTTACTGAATTCCAGCACGGAGAACTGGTTGGTGCGAATACCTCCGCTGCCCCCGCCTCCTTCGAACCGTGTTGACAGTTCGGCTGCGGTTGATGTGACCTGCGGCGCGGTGTAAATGACCGGACCGACACCTGTCTCAAGAGCCGTAGCGGCGGCATCTCCCGTGTAAAATCCCGCTGCACCAAGACTGAGAATTGCTTCGTTAACTTCAAGGTAATATAAATTTAATACCTGGTAATTTCGCGCTGTAACCGGTTGATCTATTGTTGATAACAGATTTTTTACGGAGTTGATCAATCCCTGTTCATTCGATGTCGCCTTGATGAAAATTTCGTAACCCTGATATCCAGGGGGCTGGATCTCGAATGACTCGACCACAACCTCAAGATTTGGAATATAGAACGTGATCAGTCCCGCGCCGTCTGCGTTCTTCGCGTAGACGATAAAATTATCCGCCGACGGCTCCATCAGGACCATCCCGATGAAATTGTTCATTATCTCGTCAAGTTTGTAGGCAAAATCCGTTGGAGAGAGATTCCGCACGGTGATGGAGTCAATGACCTCTGTGGGTGCGGGTGGGGCAGGCTGCGGCGGGGGATCGAGAGTACGCAGGATTTCCTTGGCGATGTCGATCAGGTCTCTCGGACCCTGGATAACCAGCCTGTCGGGAACCGATGAGAGAATCGTGATGACGAGATCGTCGCGGGTGATCCCGATCAGTTCAAGGTTTGAATAAACCTGAAGGATTGCCTCCTGCTGACCGAGATTGTACAGCGGAACAAACTCCATGTCCCTCGTGGTGTTTTCCTCCGCATGTGCGGTACCCGGACCGATTAATAAAAACAGACACAGGCACACAGGTAAAGTGCGCCGTAAAAAGACGATAGACAGCTTCATCGCCTTGACTCCTTGCTTTTCGATTCCGCTAAAGAATTTTACTGAGGATATAGATCCCCGGCCATCTAATAGTATCATCATCTCATTCCTGTTCTTGAACTAACAATATTAATATCCAGGGTATTTTTGTGTCACTTTTGACGCTTTAACCCCGGCAATGTAGAATCATACCCATGCAAATGCAACAATCAGACCAAATAGCTGCCACGGGTCCGACTCTGTATCTCGCCCGTCACGGTGAGACAGAGTATAACAGGAAAAAAATCTTCCAGGGTCGAAGCGACATCCCTCTCAATGAAACCGGATTGAAGCAGGCCGGGATTCTGGGAGAGCTTCTCAGACCCGTTCCGCTCACCCGCGCGTTTGTCTCACCATTGCAAAGGGCGCGGACAACAGCGGAAATAATACTTGTAGACCATGAAATCTCCCAAACGGTTGAATCGAGACTGACGGAAATATTTTTCGGCGAATGGGAAGGCACTCCGGAGGCTGTCGTTAAAGAACGCTGGATGGAGGATTACATGGACTACCGAAACGACATGGAGAGGTTCCATCCGGAAAATGGCGAGAGTGCAACCGATGCCCGGAAACGCGCGGGTGAATGGTGGGATGAGGTTTCAGGGGAGTTCGGGTCGGCGGATGAGCACATACTGGTCGTCGCGCATCAGTCGCTCAATGCGGTTCTCGCTTGTTATGTAACGGCAATTCCTTTAAATAAAGCCTGGACCAATTTCAAAACCAGACCGGGGGAAGTGATAAAAATCATCACGGGTCAGTTGCCCCAGGTAAGCAGAATCATCCCGGAGACAGATTGATTTTCCTTTCGGGAAACTCTTTTCTTGACATAACTTAATAATCAGGTAGTATTAATCTGATTCAATGTTTTCCAAATAGTATTTAACAAGGCAAAATGCCATCCATGGAGGTTTTCCAATGACGTACAAATTATTTCTTTCGGTTGCGCTTCTTTTCATCCTCTTTATTTCAGGATGCGGCGGAGGGGGCGGAGTTACTCTTGTGGTCGGCTCGATAACGGGCGCGGCAACCATTACCGAGAACACCACGGTAACATTCTCAATCACAGCAAGCGGTGATACCGGAATTACATACCTCTGGGCGTGTGATCCCTCATCGGCAGGTACATTTACTGCCGCGACTGCCGCTACAACTGATTTTGAACCGGCTCTGGTCACTGCGGACACTGTTGTCACAATTCAGGTTACGGTGAATTCCGATAATGCCGGTCCCGAAGTGGCCACATTAACAGTTACCGTGACCGATGTCCCGGTCATCGCTAACGGCTGGGCGGCTACTTGGGGCGGCACTGACGCTGAATTCTGCGAGGACATTTTTACCGGTGTTTCAGGCAACGTCTTTGCTGTCGGGAGTTTTTACGGAACTTCCGATTTTGACCCGGGTGGGGGAGTTGCCGATTCAACTTCAAATGGATCTGGTGATGCTTATCTGACCAGCTTTGACACGGATGGAAATTTCAACTGGGCGGTAACCTGGGGCGGTACCGGCTATGATTCCGGAAAATCAGTAATTGAAGATGCGGCTGGAAATATCTATGTCGGCGGGATCTTTGAGGATACGGTTGACTTTAATCCCGGCGCCGGGGTAGAGAACAGTACATCAAACGGGTTCACGGATTGTTTTGTATGCATGTTTGACGCAGCAGGTAATTTCCTGTGGGTAGGAACCTGGGGTGATACTCAAATGGACAATGTTTACAGTGTCCAGGTGGATACATCCGACAGTGTTTATGTAGTGGGTGGTTTTCAAGGTACGGCAGACTTTGATCCGGGATCGGGGACAGAGAACCTTACATCCCAGGGGTTGTATGACTGCTTCTTAAGCAAATTGAATCCCAGCGGTATTTTCCAATGGGCCCTTGCATGGGGCGGTACCGCCAATGACTTCTGCCATGATCTCATCCTTAATGGAACCGATGATATCTGGTGTGCCGGCGAGTTCAGGGACACCGTTGATTTCGATCCCGGCGCGGGTGTGGACACATTCGGCTCAAACGGGAACGGAGATGCATTTCTGGTTATGTTCGACTCAACCGGAACTTACCAGTGGGTACAGACGTTCGGGGGATTGGAACTTGATGCAGCCCATTGGGTCGAGCTCGATACATCAGGGAATATCTATGTCAGCGGGTGGTTCAGAGACATTGTCGATTTCGATCCCAGTGCGTCAAGTGAGCAGCGAACCTCGGCTGGGCAGACCGACGCGTTCATCAGCATGTTTGATTCCACCGGCGTATTCCAGTGGGTGCTTGCCTGGGGTGGTATCGGAGTAGATAAATGTTCTGCTTTGGATGTTAACAGCGCCGGTGAAATTTATGCCACAGGCAATTTTACTGATACTATCGACCTTGATCCGTCGGCTGCATCTGCCAGTTATACCGCTGTTGACTCAGGTGATTTTTACATCAGCAAGTTCGACTCATCGCAGAATTACGTCTGGGGACGGGTTTTCGGTGAGATCGGTTCTGATGTTTCAAACGGTTTGTCACTTGATGGGAATGGAAATGTATATACATGCGGATATTTCCCCGGCTCCATCGATTTCGATCCGAGCGCATCATCCGATATCCATGTATCAACCGGCAATCACGATAACTGGATCCTGAAACTCCTCCCGAACGGGTACTGGGAATAAACCCGGACCCTTACAATTGTTTTGCTAATAAATACACTCCCCCGCCAGAATCAAGCGGGGGAATTTTATAAATAAAAAAAAGCCCGGAAATTTGGCTGATAGTTTGACTGTGTCGGGGATATCTTTTAATATTGCGAATGAGACACAGTCTCATTTTTTTTCGAGAGCTTCCGATACAGAAAAAAGCAAACAGGGAGATAAAGATGAAAAATCTTTTGAAATGTCTGATTGTTGTATTGATTCTTCTATGCGCGCCGTATGTCTCAGCGCACGATCTCTGGATCAACTGCACAGATCATTATGTTTACGGAGGTGGGGATGAGTTCGGTGACAGCAAGGTCTATCTCGGATGGGGGCACAGGTTTCCGGTCGATGATTTCGTGCCTTCTGAACTGTTGAACACTTTCGATCTGATCGATCCTGAGGGCGGGATAACCCCGCTTGAAGCGATCACAGGCGGATACACCGCCGCCGAGCTGGAATTCGGGATGCCGGGGTCGCATATCGTTTCCATTATCGGCAACAGCGGCTATTACACCATGTATATGGAAAACGGCGAGATGCATCACTCACCTGAGCCGATGGATTGCCATGAGAATGTCATTATCAGCGTTTATTTCGAGGAATACGCGAAGTGTCTGATCTTTGTCGGCGATGACAGGGATGATGCGTTCACTCAGCAACTGGATCACAACCTCGAAATTGTACCGCTATCCGATCCGCGTGATTTGAAAGTCGGCGACATGTTCGAGTTCCGGGTGTTTTTCAATGGCAGACCCGCCGCGTTTACTCCGGTAACCGGCACATACTCCGGATTTTCATCAGGAATGGATATGGCGTATTCAACCGGTGTCGGCATGGACGGATACGGCGCAGTACGCATCCTTCACTGGGGACCGCAGATGCTCAATGCGAAAATCGAACGTCCGCCGGAGGATGAGCATATCGGAAAATGCCAGTATGAGAGATACTCAGCGACACTGACATTTGAGATAGAATAGTCGTTCTTCCAGGATTAGAGCGGGTGAACCCGTAGCACAGCACGGCAGTGCGTCATTGCCAAAAATCCTGGAGATTGAGGACGCACTGCCGTGCTGTGCTACGGATTATCATTTTCGCTTTCTACTTTTCAGGGAATACGGGGACTGGCACGTAATTTTGCCGTACCATATTTTGCGGTTTTTCATAAAGTCCATACGGCAAAATTAGGTGCCTGTCCCCGGTATTGATGATAGTAAAAAAACGCGGATATCTGGCAATAACGCCGTTTTTCGCGTACAATGTGTCAATCAGCCCGGCGATGGACCGATCCATCGGCGTGTTTTTGGCATCATAATATATGCATGACCCTTGTGCATGCTCGATTATGCTTTATTTTTTATAACCTGGAATTATATTATTATCTTATTATAAAAGGAGCACACCATGGGTCTTCGTTTCATGAAGTTTGTGTGCATGTTCCTGGGTGCGATCGTCGGTTACGCGATCGCCAAACTTGTAGAGCCATTTCTTACCGAGCAGCCCGGCGGAATTTCATCATTTGTGCCCCGTACGCCGGGAATCATCATCGCTTTTTCCCTTCTCGGCTTCATTATCGCTACAATGGCCTACCGATGGCTTCTCAGGTTCAACGAATGGTTCCTCAGGCTTATCCTCCAATCCAACGGCCCCAAGCTGGTTAACGGTATCATCGGCGGCGGACTCGGGTTCGTTATTGCACTGCTCATCAACACCTATTTTATCGAGACCCTTTTCATGGGTCAGCAGGCGTACTTCGGGATGAAAATCCTGGCGTTTGTCGGGATCATCATCATCCTCGTCTACCTCGGCGCGTTTTTCATGTCGTCGGTCAAGATCGGTATCGGGGCCGATGAGGGCGGCGGGGGGGCGATGAGCCCGAAGGTGCTCGATACGAACATCATCATCGACGGCCGCATCGCCGAGATCATCAAGGCGCATTTCCTCGAGGGGCTGATTATCGTGCCCCAGAGTGTCTTAAAGGAACTCCAGAAACTTGCCGACTCGACCGACACGCTCAAGCGCAACCGGGGACGTCTCGGCCTGGAGCATCTGAATAAAATCCAGGAGGATCCGGATATTCAGATTGAAATCTATGACGATTTCTCCGAGCCGGATGCGGATTCGCTCGAGGTCGACTCGCATCTCGTGAGCATCGCGAAAAAAATCGGCGGCAGCATTGTCACCAACGATTACAACCTCAACAAGGTCGCGGTGCTGCAGGGCGTGAACGTGCTGAACATCAACGAGCTTGCGAACGCGCTGAAACCGATCTTCCTGCCGGGCGAGAATCTCAATGTGCAGATTATCAAGCACGGAAAGGAATCCGGGCAGGGTGTCGCGTACCTCGATGACGGCACCATGATCGTCGTGGAGGGCGGCGACGGCTACATCGGCAGCCACATCCAGGTCGCGGTGACGAGCATCCTCCAGACCGTCGCAGGCAGGTTGATCTTTGCCAAACCGGTGAAAGAGTTGTAGGGGAATCAGATTGAAAAAAATATACTATCGAAATTTGGTATTCACTATTTGATACGGTATTAATATGTGTTAAAATGATTATAATGCCATCGGGAGGTGGGATTCCTTAATGAAAACCATTCGTATTGCTCGCTCCGTTATTTTCGCAGTTATCGCGGTTACTTTATGCTGCGGATGCTCTTCGGGGGGGGGGACTCCCGTTGACCCAGGGATGACTTCCGGCTCCATGACACCCCCACGGACAGGCGTCGGCGGGTCCGCTGAAGATAATTATCAGTCGGACCCCCGTTTCGAGGGTTACACAAGCTCGAAATATCAAAATGAGTGGTACTTTCCGCCGGACGGTCCCCCGGAATGGGCGGGTCCGTATTTTAACGATCTCGAATTCGACCGGTTCCTCAAAGGCTGGTGCCTCGACCCGCACATGGATCTCGACCCGCTGACTTTCACGTGCATAATCGATGAGAAACACGACCTCTATAACAACATCACCTACCAGGTCGAGATACTCCCCGATGGCTCGTTGATGTACCACTGGAAATGCGCTGTCCCCGACGATCTCAAAGACAACCGCCGGCATTTGGTCGAGGTTAGGATGGATAGGTTTAATGGAATTTCTCTGGTATCTCATGGTGTTCCGATTTTAAAACCTTTTATTCTTCCGACAATCGGAGCGTTGATTTATCCCTGGCGTGATATCAGTCTTCCGGTTGAGGAGCAGAAGGAGGACCCACTTAAAATCCTCATTTTTTTCGATGGAGATGCCCGTCAGGAATGGTCAGGTGTCCTGGAATCTCCGCTATCATGGAATATCGAAGGATTGGGAAATCCTGTTTCAATTGAGCTTGAGCAGATGGATTCGCCATGGCCGATTGCTGTTTTGAATCTTCAAAATGAAATTGAGCAGAATACGACTCTGACTTTCGGTCCTGTTACTCTGGAAAAAGGGCTGATTACGGGCGATAGTGAATCGATCTGTCTTGGAGGCGGAGGGAAGGATGGCGATCTCTGTTGGTGCGGTATGAATGTTACAGGGATAGCCCATCATGATTATTTGCAAATTGAGGATTTTGCGTGGGCAATTGAGGTAAGCAATATTGCTAAATATTGCAAGATCCCTGTTTCAGACCAGGGTACAGTAACAATGACGCCTTCATGTGAAACTGATCCATTTGACCTTGCAAACTGGAATCTATCAGGCGATCAATGCCAGTTCGGCATCTCGGAAACCTGGGATTATACGTGCGCTCTTGAACGCGGCGTGAATACAAGTTTCTATGACGGCAGTTGTCAATGGGAACTTAATACACAATGGATTTTCACAGAAGAAGATTGTCCGGACTCAGGTCCAAGGACTATTGTAATTTCGGAGAGTTTTACTAATGTGGATACGGATAATCCATCTTTTATAGAAGAACCCCGGCTCGCCTATGGTCCCGAGGCAGCGGAATGGTGGGAGGGGTTCTGGAAACCTGACGATTCGAATTATCATCTTGGTTGCAGCCGGCCCCCGGATTATTACCGCACCCAGGAATGCAACGTGTTTTTGCTCGTGCACGTGAAGGACGAGGGCGACCCCGCCGCGCTGAGTCCGGGCGGTAGAAGCGTCCAGCTTGATATTCTCAGGAACGGTCAGATTGATGAAAATAAGACCGTTCCACATGGCGGCGGGATCTGGATCGACAACAATCCGGAATGGTATGATGAAACATCATACTGGCCGGACGGAAATTATAATTACGAAATGCTCGAGGATTATAAATGGATCGCCGAGGAATTCGTGGTGATTTTTAATATCGATAGCTTGTTGGATGACCCGGATGTCGAAGAGGTAAAGGTTCGGGTAACCGACTTCCGTTACAACTGGTCGAGGTCGGATAATGTGCTCGACTGGGAGGGCGATGAGGATGACTACACGGTTATGGACCTGATGTTCAGGGATAATAATATGTATCCGCATGAATCATGCTATCACTTCTGGGGACCGGATGATCGGAGGGAAGAATGCGATGGCTACGTAAGACCCAGACCTGGCGGTCAGGCTGCTCTTGATGTATGCGCGGTTGTCTCCGCTTACGATCCACCATCACGCATTGAAGTTGAGTTAAAAGCGCTCAATGATGAACCTCCTCCTGATGAATCGGTATCGGTTTATCTTTACAGGCTGGTCTCTGATCCGAATAATCCTTCCGATGCATGGCTGGAAATATGGTGGGACAGTGTATGCGCGGGAATGGTATGGGATGATTGTGTTGAAATATATTGCAGATATGAGGATGATCGGGAATTTGATTCGATTCCCGATCCACCGACGATTGTGGCATCGGATGAACACGAAACGACACCTGTCTCGGATCAGCCGGTTGATTTTACCGAGACTCCTTACTTGCTTGTTACTAGCAGTGATTTGTTGGCAAATAACGGAGAGGATTTGAAGGATTATTCGGTAGCTTTAGCAACGGGGGCTTATATAGACAAACTGTTGAATGAACATATATTTGCCGTAGACGGTTGGATCGCGAGAAATATAGAGTCTGCTCAAGGATTCAGTTATGGCGCCAAAAGAGGGTGGTTTGAAAATAAGGTGGTAAATCCTGAGAATGGGATGTTATGTTTAAATTATTATGGATTATGTAGTGGATTGAGTAACTCTTATGATAATTTTAAAAGAAATGTATTGAGTTTTGGTTTTGAAACAGTCATGGCGGAATGCAAAGGATTTAAAGCATATTATCCTGTTCAAAGTGAAGCGGACATAATGCTGGTACACTGCCATGGGAATGTAAATACTACGAATAACAAGTCCTACATGCGCTTTTTCCCTGAACACGCAGATGTTGATTTCTTCCCAGAGCCTCAGGATGAAACTGTAATCTATGCAAGCGAGTGGGCAAATCCGATTCCAGCTAATGGATTTCTTGATATAGCGCGTGATGGAGAGTGGCTCGCAACAACTGCCTGCTGGTTATTATGCACAGAATATTTAGATAAAAATGGCGTATCTTATCCCAATGTCAATGCCTGGCAGGATTGGCAGGCTCTTGTCAATCGATCAGATAGTCTGCAATCAGTACTTGGGTGGGCCAATATTCATTGGGCGGATACGGACCCTTCAGATTCATCGGACGCGGTGTTCTGGCAGCAATTCCAGGCGCATTTGAATGAAGATCCTCCTCATCAGGCGGACCCTGATCTATGGCTGAATGGGAACTATTCAGATGAGCTTGGAGTTGTATGCTACATGGAAGCTGCGTGGAAGTGGTATCACGATCAGCTTGATCCTGGAGTCACTTACACTGATCCAGGTTGGAAAAAAGACTTCATGGGTTTCATGATAGATGCTGCTGCAGTCGACTCTGGGCATAGGTATACTCTTGATCCAATAGATACTCCAGGTGTACTTGAAGAAGATCGGCCAGTGAAAATTGTTAAACATTGATGAAAGGAGAAAAAACATGACTAAAACATTGTGTCAATATACCATCTTATTCATTTCTATAATAATATTTTTAAGTATAAATACCTCAGCCCTTCGGGCTGCAACAGTTCTTGATGAAATCCCAACACCAGAACATAAACCTAAGAGGATTTTGGGCGGTTGCCAGCCTAATGAATACTGGATCGTTGGTTCAGGAGATGGCCTAATACTTCTCGAGGAAAATCCACCGGGTAATTGGACATACACTCATTATCCAATTGGGAATGTCATGGACGCAACAGGTCCGGATAGTGCAGGAAATATTTATTGTTCAAGTTATGTTGACGGTATTGGTTCGGCTGTTCAAATATTTGATTGTATCAATCGCATTGTTACTAACAACATATTCATCTCATCAAATAGTCGGACAACAGGATTAGCGTTGTCTCCTGATAATCACTGTTTATATGTGTTGAACCGGGGATGGCCGATTTTCGGCGATATTTTTAGTCCGTCTAGTTCTTTCGTACATGAAGATACTGGAATAGTTTGGGAAATTGATTTGCAAACCCTCACTATTAATGACCATGGGATTGTTGGCGCTCTCCCAGAGGTAATTATTTACAGTGAATCAACGTTTGGGAATGACAAATTACTCGTATCAACACATGAGATCACAAGGCGCGGTGATTGTTACTATAACTTGGTGGATATTCTCACGGTCCAGAGAGATCTGCCGAGAGAAACACAGATTATGGTCACTGAAAACCGAACCAGCTTTTCAAATGATTTCTGCTCATGGTCGGATGATGAACCTCTTGTGGCTATCTGCTGCCTGCTTCTGAATTGGTATGCTCCTGATGATATCTACAGGCAGGGTTTATGGATTGTAAACACCGATACGAATGAGGTTGTGGAGCGCATTACAGTGGAAGACATCGATGGAGAATCCCGTGGAGTCAGGCACGCGATCAGGAGCAAGGTTTATCCGGGGCGAGTGTATGTAACTCTGGGAAATGGCGGCACGGACTGGACTCATGCTGCACTTGCCATCGATCAGGAAACCGGTCAATTAATAGACCCCATCCCGACAGGTGGAGAAGATGTGGCTGATTTTATTTATGAAATACCGGACGGCAGATTGATAATCACACAGGACCTCAGTCAGCGAATCCTCATCATCGACCCGTCGTAGTAGTAAGCAGCTCGGCGTTTTCTTTGCCGGGTGCATCCCGCGTTCATCAGCATCGACCCTTTCCATATGCTACAATTCCGTTCATTGGGATGGCGTTATCTTCATATAACAAGATTTGATAAATTCTGTGGTCCACCGCCGCCCGGAGGTTACATATATAATAGCTCTGATGAACCACTTTGGGAAAGGTTTGCTGAGTTATTGAACTGGGATGAAACTCATGGTGTTGCATATCCCGGTGAGCCTGATAGATGGGATAATGGGATTCCAGCTAATGAAGAAGCTGTACGCTGTTACATGGAGGCGGCATGGGAATTCTATATGGGATTTACTAACGATGTGGAATCTTTCCGATGGCAGGATGACTTCAGGGAAAAAGCTGAATGGGCAGCCGCAGTTGATGCTGAGCATAGGTATACGCTGGAGCGTGAAGATATTCCTGGTCTAGAACCAAAGGATTGTCCATTAGAAATAAAAACTCATTATTGAACCAAAAGGAGAACACAAATGACATATTTCTTCAATTTGAAAAAAGTCATCATTATAGTAAGCCTCTTGACTTTTATTTTGGCATCACAATCTCTATTCGCTGCAACGGTTCTTGATGAAATACAAACTACAGACTTTAAGCCAGAGCGGATTCTGGTGGGGTGCCAGCCCAATGAATACTGGATAGTAGATTCCGGAGACGGATTAATCCTTCTCGAGGAAAATCCACCTGGTAATTGGACATACTCCCATTACCCAATTGGTTATGTCACAGATGCAACCGGACCGGATAGTATAGGGAGAATATACTGTTCAAGTTATATCGATGGAGCAGGTTCGGTTATTCAAGTGTTTGACTGTTTCAATCGTGTTGTTGTGGATAACATTTATATCACTTCGGATAGTCGGTTAAGAGGATTAACATTATCTCCTGATAATAGCTATATATATGTGTTAAATTGGGGCTGGCCAGTATTTGGTGAATCCTACAGTTGGGTTGAATCTGCAGCACACCAGGACAGCGGCATTATATGGCAAATTGATACAAGCACATTAACTGTTGTCGATCAGGGCATAACGTGTGCGCTTCCTGAAACAATATATTATGCCGAAACTATTTCAGGACGTGACAGGCTTTTAATTTCAGCGCGAGAGGTTGCAGCAATCAGTTATGGTGTTGGCTCTATTGTTGATGTTATCTTGCCGGTAAGGGGTCTGCCCAGGGAAACTTGGATGGTTTCTCCCCGGTCACCTATGCCTTATCGGAATGATTTCTTTTTATGGTCGGAAGAGGATATGCTCGTGGCGATGTGCTGCGCTACTGAGCCGGATATAAGAGAGCCGGAGTTTATGGCAGGATTATGGATTATTGACCCTGAGCTTTGCGAAGTAGTAGATTACATTGACATTGTAAATCAATACGGGGGGTATATCGGAGTTCGTCATGCATGTGTCAGCAGCGTTTATCCCGGACATGTTTACATCAGTTCCAGCACTGGAGGACCTGATGATTTATTTATCATCGATCATGATACAGGCGAGATAATCGAAACTATCGAAACGGTCGAGGATTTCACATCCCAATTTATTTATGAAACACCGGATGGTCTAATAATCGTCACCGGTGGGGACAGCGAAAAAATCCTCATCATCGACCCGTCGCAGTAGTAAGCGGCTCGGCGTTTTCTTTGACGGATGCATCCCGCGTTCATCAGCATCGACCCTTTCCATATGCTACAATTCCGTTCCATGAAAATTTCGTGCTGCATTGTGGCTGCGGGGCACGGGACCCGTCTCGGCGATGAATGGTCCGACACCCCCAAGGCGATGGTCCCGATCCTCGGACGTCCCATGCTCTACTACTCCATGAACGCGTTCGACGATTCCGGTCTGATCGACTCGTTTGTTGTCACCGCTCCTCCCGACCCGCATGATGAAATCGGGAAATTCGAGGAACAGATAAAAATCTGGGGATTCTCCCGACCGGCAGCGGTCATCGCAGGCGGAGCTACCCGCGCGGAGAGTGTCAGGAACGCGCTTTTTGAATTAAGTGACGATCCGCCGGACCTCGTGATGATCCACGACTGTGCCCGTCCGTGCCTGACCGCCGACTGGGTAAAGATGCTGGTTGATTCAGCCGGTGACGGTGAAGGAGCCGCGCTCGCGCATCCGGCGACCGACACGCTTCGGCTGGTCATGGACCAGCGCATCGCGATCGAGCTGAATCGATCCGTGGTCGCGTGTATCGAGACGCCACAGTTGTTTCCATATCAGCGGATAATGGAGCTTCATAATCTTATCGATATAAGCGTTTCATCCGATGTACCCTCCGACGACTCGACATTGTTCACGACTGTCGGCGACACTGTCAGGGTGGTTTATCATGGGGGATGCAATCTGAAAGTGACGTATTCCGACGATATCGGCGCTGCGGAGGGGATTCTTTTCGGGAGAGGCTGGCAGGACGCGAGCGAGGATGAGGATTAGATGGCGAAAGAATCACCGATAGAGACTCAGTACCGCATTGGCATAGGCTACGATGTCCATCGCCTTGTCAAGGATCGGAAACTGATACTTGGCGGCGTGAGAATCGACCATCCGACCGGGCTTCTCGGGCATTCCGACGCGGATGTTCTCACGCACGCCGTGATGAGCGCGATTCTTGGCGCGATGGCTCTGGGAAGTCTCGGCGATCATTTTCCCGACACCGATCCGGAATATAAAGACATCAAATCAATCGACCTTCTGGAGCGGGTTCGGATAATGATGGAGGAAAGCGGATATATCGTGGAAAATCTGGACGCGATGGTGATCTGCGATTCTCCGAGGCTTGCTCCTCATGTCGAAAATATCAGATTGAACCTTTCGACCGCGCTGAGGGTTCCTATAGAGCGTGTGTCGGTCAAAGCGACCAGCACCGAGGGGCTTTCGTTTACCGGAACGGGTGAGGGTATCGCGGCGCAGGCCGTGGTCCTTCTGAAACTGCCCGGCGAGGAATCCGGAAAGACTTCAAAAAAAGAGACTGCATCAGGAAAAAAAGCCGACAGGAAAAAAGAAAAGGATAAACTTCCGCCGCCGCTGCCGAAGATCAAATCCGGTGAACTGACCTCGTGTGTTGTCTTCACCGACGGCGCGACCGAGGATAATCCGGGGCCATCCGGAATCGGGATTGTGTTCGGGAAACCGGATGGAACTGAAATCGGCAGGCTTGCGGAATATATTGGTGAAAAAACCAACAACCAGGCTGAATACATTGCAGCGATCAGGGCGGCAGAGATTTGCAGAGACTGGGGCATTAAGGAATTCACGCTTCGTACTGACAGCAAATTGATGGCAAATCAGGTAAACGGTTCATATAAGGTAAAGAATCCGGGGATATTAAAGCTGTATCAGGAGCTTATGAAAATATTAATCGGCTTCAGGAAATGGAAGGTTGAATTTATCAGGCGGGAGAAAAATATGGAAGCCGATTATCTGAGCAAATTGGGTATTCGCTTGAAAAAACGGGAGAGATAAATATACTTGATAGGTTTGGGGAGCAGACGAGGCGATCGCTCCTGCTTATTTTAGAGCAGGGGAGGAAAGTCCGAGCACCGAAGGGCAGGACGCTGGGTAACTCCCAGGCGGCGCGAGCCGATGGAAAGTGCAAAGAAACCAGACCGCCCGGATTTATTTCCGGGTAAGGGTGTGAAGGTGAGGTAAGAGCTCACCGGCGGACTGGTGACAGATCCGCGTCAAGCAAACCCCGTCCGGTGCAAGTCAAAACGGGAATACAGGATTGCCCGTCCTTTCCCGAGGTAGACGCATGAGGCAGGCGGTAACGTCTGTCCCAGATGGATGATCGTCGCCCTGAGCTTGTCGAAGGGAACAGAACTCGGCTTACCGTCCGCTCCCCATAGTACTTTTCGGGACGGAAATCAAGGATAATAAGGACAAGTGAAATTAATGCTCTTGTCCATTCAGGGATGAAAAAACTGGTGAAACACATGTACAGGCACCTCATTTGTATTCTTACAACATCAATAATACTTACCATGCTTACCGCTTGCGGCGGAGTTGCATCGAACCCCACATCGCCCCAGTTCAACCAGCCCGGTCAGGGCGGACAACAGGGACAGCAGGGCGGTCAGGAGGAAGGCGCAGGTCTTCCCGGCCAGTTGTCCGGCGGCGGAGCTGCGATGGGTGAAGAGGTCATCCAGGACAGCTTTGAAAATCTGTGGCCAATGGGTCTTGAGGCAATGGAAAGTGGACAGATTATATCTGCCGGACAGTATTTCATGAGCGCGTTTACCCAGGAACCGACGAGCGCGGATGCCGCTCTCGCGTATGCGATTACCGATGTCATGAAAGAACATCGAAGGCTCGCAGTTTTTCTTCATCCGGGTGTCGATCGGCTGTTCATGAATACTCCCCTTATCGGGCTTGCCGAGGCCTTTCCGAATCCTTTCCTCACGGAGGACTCATATTTCCTGAGGCTTGCGGCGATGGGTTACAGGCATAGAACGCTGAACCCGGCTGTCAGCTATCCCGTTATAGCGCCGGTTGATACAGAATCGATGTTTAATTCAACCACATTCAACCTTGCGATGGGCGAGCAATCGGAGCACCGTATGGGTGATGGCGCTACCTCGATGCACCATGGCATCCCGGATACGGGAGGCAATGAAGTCCCGCCACCGGATGATGGAGGTGCCCGGGAACCCGGTGCATCCCCGCCGGACGGTGACCGGAATCCCGGTGAAGTAGAGAGAATGAACAGTTCTCCTCCGAAACCAATGGATGGGAAACAGGGAGAGGAAAGGACTGATGATTTAGGTGGCGGCACTGATGATTTCGGTGATGTCAGGGAAGATATCGGTATGATGGGCGGTGTGCCGGACGATTTCAGGGGAACGATAGCTCCTCCGATGCAGGTTCCCGAGCGTGAGGAAGCAATCAGCGAAGATGAATGGCAGGTTTTGATCAGCGAATACAGGGGGAGCGCTGCTCGTGACGGGGCCGACATGTTCCTGTCGACAAATTTCTACCAGAACCTGAACTCGCTTCATGAGGACATTACTGAGCATATTTCCAACCTGGAATCAGTGCGCACTGTCGCTGAAGCCGAGGGCTATTCTCTCAGCCTGCCTTTCAATGTGCTGGACGGCACTCAGAAAGTCACGCTGACATTCGATGTCGACGATTACCATCTCATTCTTGATCATTTCAAACTTCTTGATGTGCTTCTCACTTATGTTGAGTCTTATAATCATGAAATTGATTACCTGCTTCCGAATGAAAGTGTCGAGGACCAGGATAGAGACACCATCATCAGCCCCTCTGAATATCTGCCGGAGGCTCCATTTGGAACTCTTGCCGATGAGGAGAAGGAAGCTCTTGAGAGTCTGCTGGTTGGTTTTATTACCGCTCTGACAACCCTGACAAATGATATGAACCCGCTTCTCGATGAAGCACAGATGGTCCAGGCCGGTGACCTGGAACCCAAAGAGGTTTTCTATCTCTCGAGTTTTCACATTAACTATATCCTCATAGAGGAATGGGTGGACCTGCTTCAGGATATAGTCGATAAATCCTCCTCAGGTTTGGCTGTCAAGCTGGCAAGCGGTTCGGATGTTATCGAGGTTGTGGCTGTATACGATGCGCTGTTTTCTAATCCCATCCAGGATATCCGCGACCCGCTTCCCTCTTATGATGAAAGAACCGGTATTGTGATTACGGACGATGAGGGCAACTGGAGCA
>CBDUUJ010000008.1:0-18997 GCA_965370205.1 uncultured bacterium | reverse complement strand
ATGTCCGTTATGTTCATCATTTTCTTTTTCGCAGGCGTTTTAAGCATGGCGAAATTCCTTCCGCCGCCTGTAATGGAAGATGTCTCCGCAATTTCCGATACAACTCTCCATTCCGAGTCATCACTGGAGCATTCAAGGTCTCCGGTAAGGGCCGGAGATGAAAACAACCCGATATTCGTGAACAGGAACAATGATGAATCCTCTCAGGACAATGAAAATCGGACTGATGAACAGGAAGAGCAAGGTGAATAAAGGGATCGCGTTATGAAGATATTCGACTACGATGTAATTGTTATAGGCGCGGGGCTTACCGGGGAACGAGCGGCGGTCGCTGCGCATTCCGAGGGCGCGAAAGTGGCGCTGGTATCGCTTGTCCAGCCCAGGCAGAGTCACTCTAATGCGGCGCAGGGAGGAATTCAGTGCTCGCTTGACAATATGGGCGAGCATTCCGAGGGAGACGACTGGAAGCTTCATTTCGATGACACGGTTCGCGGCAGCGACTGGGGAGCCGACCAGGATGTGGTCGAGCGTGTCACCCGTGCAGCACCGAGAATTATCCGCGAGATGGAATATTTCGGGTGCCCGTTCAACCGCACTGAGGAAGGAAAAATCGAGCAGCGGAATTTCGGGGGGACATCGGTATGGCGAGCGGCATTCGCGGCGGATTTCACCGGTCACGCGCTTCTTTACGCGATCGACCAGGAGGTAATGCGCAACGAGATCGATATTTTCTGGCGGGTGCAGGTGTTATCGCTCATTCTTAACGGCGAGAGGGTAATCGGATGTGTCGCGATGGACCTTCGAACCGGGGAGCTTATGGCGTTCAATGCGCGCAGCACGATTCTCGCGACCGGCGGCGCGGGCAAATTATTTTCTGAAAGCACGAACGCGATTATCTGTCGCGGCGACGGTCATTTCCTCGCCTACAATACCGGTCTGGTTCCACTCGGAAACATGGAGGCGGTGCAGTTCCATCCGACCGGGATGTATCCTGTGTGGATATTGCTGACGGAGGGATGTCGCGGCGATGGCGGGGTGCTTCGCAATAATGACAGGCATGAATTCATGTGGGATTACGCGGCGAAGAAAGGGAATCTTGCAAGCCGCGATGTTGTCAGCCGTGCGATGATAAGCGAAATACGCGCAGGCCGTGGTGTGGAGGGACCGTTCGGGCCGCATCTATGGCTCGATCTCACGCACCTGGGCGCTGAAAAGATAATGAGACGTCTTCGGGATGTGCATGATATCGCCCGTGATTTCGCCGGGATCGATGTAATCACCGAAATGGCTCCGGTTAAGCCGGTGCAGCACTACACAATGGGCGGGGTCAGGACCGATATTGACTGTCGCGCGAAAGGTGTCGAGGGTCTGTATGCCGGAGGCGAGTGCGCATGCTGGGATATGCATGGCTTCAACCGTCTCGGTGGAAATTCGATGCTTGAGACTCTCGCGGCGGGATATTTTTCAGGGACCACCGCCGCGAAGGAAGCGCTCGGACGGAATTCGCTCGCAGGCGACCTTCCGGCGATCCACGATGAGCTAAGGCGTCAGGAGGAGAGGATCAAGGCTCTCATCGATCATGATCCCGATGAAAATCCTCATACGCTTCATGAGGAAATGTCGATTCTGATGACTGAAAATGTGGGAATTTTCCGAACAGGCAAGCTCCTCGAGCAGGCAGTTGATAAACTCCAGGACTTAAGAAAACGTGCTGAGAATGTGGGGCTGTCGTTCAAGGGTCGAGGCCGTTCGCTTGAGCTGGAGACAGCGCTTCGGATTCCGTACATGATTGAGCTTGCGCTGGTAATCGCGAAAGGGGCGCTTGAACGGACGGAGAGCCGTGGCGGACATTACCGCGAGGATTTCCCGAATCGCGATGATGATAACTGGCTGAACAGGACGCTTGCATATAAACGGGAGGGAGATTCCATTCCGAGGTTCGAGTATGAGGATGTCGTTCTCACGCATCTGCCGCCGGGCGATCGCGGGTACGGCGAGAAAGCCCCGCCACGAGCGACACCGGGTCCGGGGGATCCGCCTGCGATGCCGGAGGAGAAGGATTAAAAAAACGATGAATCAGCAGAAAAGAACGCTCACATTTATAATATTTCGACACGATCCAGGGAACCCGGAGAGCGTGCCGCATTTCGACACATACCAGGTTGAGGATCGGCCGTTTCTGTCGGTGTATCTTGCTATGGAGGAGATCCAGCAGGAGCAGGACACAAGTTTGTATTTTGATGTCTGCTGCCGGTCGAATGTCTGCGGAAGCTGCGCGGTGAATGTGAACGGTCAGCCGATGCTCGCGTGCAAGACCCAGACGAAGGATTTACCTGATGAAATAACGGTTGAGCCGCTCAGGTATTTCGATCACATCAAGGATGTGGCGGTCGATAAAGGTCGCTGGTTCATGGAGATGACACGGCGTCTTGAGGCCTGGATGCACACATCGAAACCGTTTGATGAGAAGCTGGAAAATCTCCAGAAAGAGGACGATCAAATCCCCGTATACGAGGCGGAGCGGTGTATCGAGTGCGGGATATGCCTGGAGGCGTGCGGCGCGGCGCATCACAACCCGGAATATATCGGGTCGGCGGGAATGAACCGTGCGTACAGGTTTCTGATCGACACGCGGGACGAGCGGAGCCTTGATGATCTTGCGGAACAGCTTTTTACCGAGTCCGGAGTGTTCGGATGCGAGGCGATGCTTGGATGCAGGAATTTCTGTCCGAAGGAGATACCGCTTCCGTATCATTTCGGGATACTGCGCCGGAAGATACTGCAGAGAGTGCTTCTGGGAAAGAAATAATACTCAAAGATACAATCCGGTCTTGATATTCACACTGGTCGCCGGCTTTCCAGCCGGCTGTATTTTTTTATCGATTTACGATCCCTTGAAAACGCTCACATCGGTTCCCGATGTCACGACCAGCAGGTCGAGTATGGGCGACACACCCGCGCGGAATTCGCCGCCGGTATCATACGCCCATACTTGAGTGCCGTCGGATGCATCGTATGCGCGGATGTAACCGTTTCTATCGGGGCAGTAGACGACACCATCGGGATAGTTAACCGCGCTCGACCAGACCGGGGACGCGTCGAAATAGCCTGATGTGGACGATTTCCAGAATGTTGCAGCATGGTCGCCAAGATCCTCTATGCAGTAGACATAATTACTGTTGAATGCGGCAGCGACGAAAATTTTATTATCGAATACCGATGTTCCTCCGACGAGTGGATATGAATCGAGGGGTTCATCGGGATCGTACCATTCCCAGATTATCTCGCCGGGTAAATATGCGGAGTTGCCCTCGATTGCTATCGCGAAAACGTAGCCTTTGTATGTGCTGACATAGAGCCTGTCTTCCATAATGGATGGATTGATCCAGTGCGTGATGGTCGCGTCATGAGGAAGGAGAGTCGACCAGAGAATATCGCCGGTGAAGATGTCGGCGCAGTCAACGTAATGGCTGGACGAAATGTAGACAAGCCCGTCCTTCGCGCCGCATCCGCCCTCGCTTGCCTGGGAGCAGACAACATGGCTGACCAGACCGCCCGTGATAAAATCGAGCGCATACAGGTGCCCGTAGCGCGATCTTGCGAGCACCATTCCATTGTATTTCTGCATCTGGTTGGAGACCCAGTCCTGATTGACATCGTCGGGAGAGTCGTCAAATGTCCAGAGCTCCTCGCCGGTGTCGGCATTGTAGCAGTAAACCTGATCGCCACCGACAGCAATTCTGTCAATTCCGTCGGTGCTCTCCCACCAGACCGGGCATGCGAAAGCACGATGATCATTGGGATTTGTGGGATTGATCGGATGGCTCCAGAGTTCGATGCCTGTGTAAATATCGAAGCAATGGATGGTCTGGCTGGCGTTCGCCCAGAATGTGTCATTGCCGGTGAAATAAATTTTTTCATCAGCAACAACGGGAGTGCAGTATTTCTTGGCTCCACCGACCGGCGATGACCATTGCTCCGTAAGGGTCTCAGGATCGGCGCCGGGGACTGTCGGATTCCGTCCGATATTCCGGTTGTTATACATATGACTCTGCCACCAGATTGATTCCTGCGGTTGCTCGATCACTTCGAACCCGTCTTCCAGACTGCCCTCCTGCGTATCGGGATTTCTGACAGTGATATCATAGAAACCGAGCGGACCCGCGCAGTCGAGATCGCAGGTGATCGTGCTTTCGCTGAGCCACTGGACATTTGTCACCGCGAGATTTGTAACGGGATCGAAGTCAAAATCAAGGGTCGCGCCATCCTGGAAATTTTCTCCAAGTATCTGAACATCGGTCAGTACGGTCGATTGAAATCCCTGATCGGGGATAACGCTTAAAACAATCGGCGCATCGGATGGAAAGAACGGGGAGATTTCGATAGATCCCAGAGCATAGGCTGTCAGTGGCATATCGGGCCAGTCGAACAGTGCGGGATCTCCATCGATCTGCGGCGCATAATTTGCCGGGTTATCGGCCTCGACCGCGACCCAGCACTCGAACGTACCGGCATCATTAAGGATGATATCGGAAATCTCAGCGGACCAGACCGATGAGCCGGGTCCGGCAGGCTCAGGAATTGCCAGCGCTGTGAGATCAACAGGGGTGCTCAGGAGGGGGCAGTCGAGATGGATTGCCGCGACCTCGCCGGCAACCCCCGATGGCTGAAATGCTCCCTGCCAGTCGAAAATTTCAACCGCAAGCTGGAGAGAACCGCCGTTTGCATCCTCATTGATATACCATGCGGTTGTGCCCTCATCATCGAGAGTCACCCGCCATGCCTCCTGTGTATTTGCCTCCGGGGGAAACGCTTCCGGTGGATAATCGGGAGTGAACTCATCGGATGGAAGCGCCCATGACGCATCGATAGCGTAACTGAAATGATAAATCGGATTGCCTGTCGAGCCTGCAGGGAACTGGAGAATATAACGCCTTGTGTTGATACCGGGATCGACAGAGAAAGTGCCGCGATTATCCAGGTCGATGTCGGTCAGAGGGGAATCGGAGTCGAGATCGTCAGCGAAATATTTATACGGATTGACAATCGCGGTTGCGGTAAATGTTGACGGGGCTTTCGCGCCCTGGGTGTATCCGAGGATTGTGTCGTAGGAGGTGAATTCGGTCGGATTCCACCAGCGCGTGAAACCGTCGGGATTTTCAAGAGTGAGGTCATCGGGACCTGCACGCAGGGCTGACGGGTCGAAATGAAACGGAATCGAGCCGTCACCCATGACAATGCCCCGGACATCAAACCCACGGAATTTATTCAATCCGATGAACGGATGCTGGAGGGTGATGTCGAGATCGAGATGTCCGGTTGTGAAGTCCGATCCCGGATTGAAATTTAACGTCAACAGGTGAATCGGGGCTGACGGAGGCTGCAGGAACTTAACCACATTACAATTGAACATGGCGCCGCGAAGGGGAACGATCTCGCAATTCCCTGTTACACCATCAATTGCTATCTCATACATACCCCACAGAACGCGACTATGAACCGCACCGTTTTCACTTGAAGCGATTCCGGGATTGTTTGCGGGATTGCTGTCCGGTGCTGTTGGATTCCCATTGCCTGAGCAGCTCAAGCAGATGAGAAGCGCAATAAAACCGAGCATTGCAGGGATTATCACCGAATTGGAAAATGTGTAACGCATCGAGCATACCTCCACGCTTTTATTCGTTAACTCACCGATTTTTTATTTTTACTTGCGAGATTATCAGGAAACCTCGCTCACGATATAACTACCAATCCACCGGAGTCGGCCATTCGCAGAAATCGGTATCCTTCCAGCCGCATCCGAACAGGTTCGCTTCAGCTTCAGGATCAGAATCATTAATGATGCAGCACTGCGGGATATCATCCCATGCGAGATTCGGCGAGGGAAGATGGAAGATGCTGCCTTCATCCATGATATTCAGATCGCCGTCGAGACGGATGACATAGCAGTCGAGCCCGTTGTTCCAGATAGTTGCGTAAGCATACAGCCTGCACTGCTCTTCCTTATCGTTCGGGAAGCGGTGATCGACATCGATATTCATCCTGCTGAGTGCGCCCTGGGAAAATATATGATGGCGTGTAAGCGGTGGGTACGGGTTCGAGAGCTCATTTACAAAAACCGGCGGACTCTCGTTGAGATCCCAGGAGGTGATTTTATTGGAACCGCCATCCGATTTATTCGCCGTGATTATGAAGAGTCGATGCAAATAGAATGAGATACCGATATCACCAATGTGACAGGAACCAGCCGGACCGATCATCGCTGTGTCCATAATATTGACAGTGTCCTCAGGGATGATGCCATACCAGGGTTCGCCGTCAACTTCCACGTAATGGCGGATTTCAAATACCCAGTCAATGGGATCGCCACCGGTTTTACTGATCGCCCATAAATCGCCATTTTTATCGAAATCCATCGCGGTGAAGTTTCCGTTGAGAGAGGCATCGGAGAAGTCACCGATTTTATTTCCCTCAGCGTCGTATATCCACATTACCTCATCGGGATTCAGAGGGAGGATCGCGATACGACCTGAAATATCACAGGTTTCGATATCAACGCAGTAGCATTGCGGTGTTGAGAGGAAAGACTGGATCGTCTGTCCGTCTCCTCCCGCCGGATCGATCAGGCCCCATGATGTATAGGAGGTCTGATAGAGCGCCATTCCCTCATGGGAACCCTGAGTCATGATAGCCATATCGAATTTATGGAAATCAGCACCCGGCAGACCGCCGATGTCGTGCTCGTCGCCCCAGTCATGCGCGCTTCCCTCGCAGCCCCATTCCTCGATCACCTCAAACCCATCCTCCAGAGTCCCGAACTGGGTATCCGGATTGGTCACTGTGACATCATAGAAACCGAGAGGACCCGCGCAGTCGAGATCGCAGGTGATCAGATTCCCGTCTATCCAGGTGACATTGGATACATCAAGTGTGGTAGCGACATCATAGCGGAATTCGACAGTCGCGCCATCCATGAAATTGTTACCGATTATCTGGACATCGGTTTCAACAGTTGAAACCAGCCCGTCCGGGGGAATTATTTCCAGCACTTCAGGCGGTGAATTCGGATTTGTGTTTGCGATATTTACCGTCCCCCTGAAAAACGCGGTCAGTGGGACATCAGGCCAGTCGAACAGCGTGGGGTCGCCCTCGATCTGGGGAGAATAATTTTCAGGATAACTCGCCTCAACGCCTATCCAGAGATCGAACATGCCGGATGAAGTCAGGCTGAGATCGGCAATCTCGATATTCCAGACCGATGAGACCGGTCCGGCGGGATCGGGAATCGTCGATGAGTAAATTTCAGTCGGGCTAGCGAATAACGAACTCTCAAGCCAGATTGCGGCGACCTCATCCACGACCGTGCTTTCGGTGATCGCGCTCTGCCAGTCGAAAACCTCAATTGCGAGATTAAGTTCGCCACCGTTGGCAGTGGAATTCACATACCACGCGGTGCTTTCGGAATCATCGACTGTGACAAACCATGCTTCCTGCATATTAGCCTCGGGAGGATATGCCTCCACGGGATATTCAGGATAGAAATCCTCGTTTGGTAGCGCCCAGCTTGCATCGATCGCGTATTTATAATGGAAAACCGGGCCGCCGGGCACTACTGGAAACTGGAGGAGATAATTCCGTGTATTGATGCCCGGCTCGATTCCGAAAGTGCCGCGACTGTCGAGATCGAGATCGGCAATTACTGTTTCCTCATCCAGACTGTCTGAGAAATATTTATAGGCATTAACTGTCGCGGTTGAGAAATAAATACCGGACGCGAAATTGCCCTCGGTGTATCCGAGGATTTTTTCATATGTAGTGAACTCCGGCTGGTTCCACCATCGCGTGTACCCGTCGGCGTTCAGGAGCTGAATGTCGCCGGGTCCGGAGCGCAACGCTGATGTGTCCCATGAAAAAGGAACTGTGCCGTCTCCCATCACGATACCGCGCACATCAAATCCCCGGAATTTGGGGTTGCCGACAAACGGGTGCCGGATGGTGACGTCAAGGTCGAGATAGCCTTCCGGAAATATTGATTCCGGATTTATCTGGAATGTCAGCATGTTGATCGGGCTGGACGGCGGCTGGAGAAACTTGACCACGTTCGAGTTGAACATTGCGCCTCTCATCGGGACGGCGTTGATCGTTTCCGCCTCGATATCCACGACCACATCCCACAAACCCCAGAGCATGTTGGAGCATTGTAAAGTGGAGCTTGTTTTTTCGGGTGAAACCGGGGGATTGATCCGGGGTGCCAGGGGCGATGAGCTTCCGCTGTGGCAGCCGATGATAACATGAAACAGACTCAGAAATAAAAAAGGAACGAGAATGCGTCTGAGCATTTTTCTGCCTCCGGGAATATCTATATATATTTGATGCCAAGAGCCGATTAATTAATGAATTGCAGGAGTTGACCCATGGCATGAACAGTCGGTCTTTGAGCCATGCAGATTTTCATTAGTATGATATCACTGAAATGTGATTTTATAAAGGGATGCCGGCGATACGGACGAGCTGCAAGGTTTTCGATTAAAAAACCCCATCTTGAAAGATGGGGTAGCGGGATTTTTACGTTAATGAATAAATTGAAAGTTATTCAGTTACCGGGTTCTGTCGGTTTCCGGTTTCTACCAGTCGCCGCCCGGACCGCCATACGCGCCCATGTCGGACTGCGAGGCGTCAGGATCGGAAATTGCAGGATCGCCGGTGTCGATACACGGTGAGCCGGTATCGAGATGGAAATCGGTACCGGGATCGATGAAATCCGGGTCCTCACTGATACAGCCTGTGCCCGCAGCTGCGCTGCCGTGATAATTACCGTTCGAGCAACTATATACATCGTTGTATTCAAATGTATACGTAGACTCAGCGTCAGCATGCACTCCATATGCAACAGTGCTGTGAATATTTCTGCGAATGCGGTTGATTATCGAGTTGCGAACATCGAGATCGGTGCAGGTTGTGATGTAGAGACCATACGCGGTGCCGAAATAATAATTCTTGAAGACGTCATAGATGACATTGTTCACGTATTCGATATCGGTTGAGCCGTTGATTCTGACCCCGAAGACGGTGTTGTAATTCCCGCCGGTTATGGAGTAGGCGATGTTGTTGAATATGTCGGCCTCATCAGAACCACTGATATAAATCCCGTATGTCGCTGTGTATGAACCGCCAAGATCACCCGTGCAGTAAATGTGGTGCACTTCACAATGCCTGATATCCAGGATTTTATCACCCTGCGGGACACAACCGGACGCGTGGATTCCGATCCATGTGTTGTAGTTACCGCTTTTGGTCATGTGATGCACTTCGGTTCCGGTAACCGTTATCGGTGAGTTGGACATATAGATTCCATAGTATGGCGCATAGGATGCCGACATGTGGAATTCGGAAATTTCACAGTTCTCAATGACTGTATCAATTGAATCGACAACCTGAATTCCGTAGAGGTAAGAATAAGAGGAACCATTTGAAAAATCGGTGACGTGGCAATTTTTCACCGTGGTGGATACGCCATTGATATTGATTCCCAGGCGACTGCCGCCGGTGATTTTGAAACCGTCAATGGTCGCGCCTTCCGCGCCGGTCACGATTGCGCCTGTACCGGAATGATAGATCGTTGCTTCATCATCGCCGTCGCTGTCATCCCAATTGACCGATTTCAGTTCGACGTCCGCCGTGAGAATGACAGCTTCATCGTAATCAACATCGCTGTCATCGACCCAGACCTGCCAGTCAGCAATTGCTGCATCGAGACCCTCCTGGATTGTGTTGTACGGATGGGCCATCGTGCCGTCTTCGACACCGGTATCGTTGGAGTCATCCACGAAAATTATATCCTCCGGTCCGACCTCAAAAACATTGAAACCCTCTTCGAGCGATCCCTCAAGCATACTGGGATTGATTACCACGACATCGTAGAGTCCAAGAGTTGCGCCGTTGAGATCGAGATCGCATGTTACCTCGGTCTCATCGATCCAGACTTCGTTATCAGCCTGAATGATCATCGGACCGTCCGATTCCCGCAGTTCGACGAGGCAGCCATCAGCAAAATATTCGCCCGTGACAGTCGCATTGACAACAGTATCGACTTCGCCTTCATCGGGATCAATCGCGATAACAACCGGGTTATATTGAGGTGCAATACCGGATATATCCACTGTTGTCCTCAGGTACGCGGCAAGAGGAGAATCGGGCCAGTCGAAGAGCGATGTATCGCCTTCAATTTGTGGCTCGTAGTTATTCGGATCGGCGTTCTGAGCGATGATCCAAATATCATTCAGACCGCTGTGAGAAAGGTTCAGGCTGTTGATCTCAACCTGGAATACGCTGGATGTATCCCCGCCGGGCACAACCGATGCGCCTGCGAGCAGATCGACGGGTGCGCTCACGATTTCGCCTTCCAGCCACAGACCCGCAAGCTCGCCGAGTATTCCGGATGGGTTATACGGAGCCTGCCAGTCGAAAACTTCAATATCGAGTTGGACATATCCGCCGGTATTGCTGTCATCCACATACCAGGCGGTGCTGCCGGAATCGACCACGTAAATACGATACGCCTCCTGGCAGTTCGCCTCGGGTGGATAGGCTTCGACGGGGTATTCAGGGTCCCATTGATCGTCGGGCTTCGCCCAGTTCGCGCTTATGGCGTATTTAAAATGGAAATTGGGAGCAACCGGGGACATCGCAAACTGAATTTCATAACGTCGAGTATTCACGCCGGGTGAAACACCGAACGAGCCTCGATCTTCCGTTGTGAGCATATAGATCGGATCTTCCGGACCGAGATCGTCGGCGAAATATTTATAACCATTCAGTGTTGAGTTTGATTCGAACACATGAACCGCCAGACTGCCTTCGGTATATCCCAGAATTTTATCGAATGTTGTGAACTCGACCTGGTTCCACCAGCGCGTGTAGCCATCGGCATTGACGAGATAAGTCTCATTCGCCACCGGATAGATCAGGTCGGGATCGATCTGCATCGACTGCGTGGCTTCAGCCATGAGAATGCCAAAGACATCGAATCCCCTGAATTTCTCAAGGCCGATAAAGGGATGATTGACCGACACGTCCAGAACCCCGTAGCCCGAAGGCCAGTCTGTGCCCGGCTGGATCGAGATGGAGATCAGACTTGTCGGGCTGGACGGAGGCTGCAGGAATTTTGTTACGTTGCATGTGAATTCCGCGAGCCTCAGGGGAATGATTTCCACCGTATTTGCAGTCGGATCAATATTGACATCGTAAAATGCCCAGAGCATCCGGTTCGAACCATTTTCGACGGACGATTCAGCGGACAACGTGGGAGATGATGCGGGTGCGGTCGGTGAATCGCCGCTGCCGCAGCCGAGGGCGAATGCGGAAATGAGCATCGCGCCTAAAATGATGAATAGAGAGTATTGACGAAGCATGATCAATTAACCTCCATAGACTGCATTAGCCATTATTTCTGGCGTTTATCGCACGCATTGTTTTGGATGCGTTTATCCTGTTATTTTATCGATTTTATCGGGGACACCTCGTTTCGTCCTCGAAATGCTAGTGTCCCCGTTTTATTTCGTTCTTTCAATCAATTCCGTTAAATAAATCTACCAGTCACCGCCCGGACCGCCATACGCGCCCATGTCGCTTATGCTGCTGTCAGGATCGAGGATGGTCGGGTCGCCTGTATTGATACATGGCGAGCCGCCCTGGAGATGGAAATCGGTGCCGGGGGTCACGAATGATGGATTCGCGCTGATGCAGAACAGGCCCTGGGCTGCACTGCCGGTGTAATTACCGTCCTGGCAGTTGTAAACATTATTATGATCAAAAGTGTAGGTTGAAACCGAATCAGCATACACACCATATGCCCTTGTTTGATGAATGTTCCTGTGAATATAGTCGATGATTGTATTGCGGACATCCAGATTGTTACATCCCGTGAAGTAGAGCCCGTAAGCACGCCAGAACCAATAATCAACCTGTACGTCGTAGATAACATCATTAACCAGCTCGACATTATCGGAGTTTGCAATTCTGAAGCCATAGACAAAGTTTTGATTACCACCAGTTACATCGTAAACAATAGTGTTCTTGACAAGTACACCATCCGAGTTGTTGATGTAAATTCCGTGTGGGTAACAATAGCCTCCACCAAGGGAACCGGAGGAGCGCACGTAATGCACCTTTGTATGCTCAATAACAACTGTGTCGGGCCCAACCGCATCGCAATTCTCAACCAGGATACCGTAGCAATATCGATAATCACCTCCTGTCCTGACATCATAGACCTCAACACCATCAAGATGCGCATGCGAGCCGTTGTACAACCCGATGGCGCGGGAACCCGACCCGACGCAGCTCACAACTCTGCAGTTGAGGATTTCCGGCGATGTGCCGTCACAGTCAATGCCGCGCGAACCGCCGTCGATCTCGAACCCGTCAATAGTCGCATCGTCTGCACCCACTACTACAGGGCTGCCACCTGAAATCGTCGCCATGTCGCCGCCATCCGAATTGTCCCAGTTGACCGATTTCAGGATGACATCAGCAGCAAGTGTGACGGGTCCTGTATAATCAACTCCGCTATCATCGACCCAAACCTCCCATCCAACCGGCGCAGCGGCAAGACCCTCCTGGATCGTGTCGTACGGATCGTGCATCGTGCCGTCTTCGACGCCGCTTGTGTTGGAGTCGTCAACGTAGATAACGTTCGGCTGGAAGATTGCAAATCCCTTGTCCAGCGATCCTTCCAGCGTGTTGGGGTTGATCACGACAACATCGTAAAATCCCAGCGGAGCGCCGGTGAGATCGAGATCGCATGTGACTTCTGTTTCAATGGTACAGACTTCGCCGCTCGCCTCGACAACGAACGACGTCCCGCCGGACTCTCTAAGCTCCACCTGGCAGCCGGTGTCGAAATGATCGCCTGTAATTGTGGCACTGACAGATGTGGAATTAATAGCGGCCTCGTCGGGATCGATTGCCGTAACCTCCGGAGGCGAAGCCGCCAGCACCTCAAAACCTTCATCAAGTGAGCCTTCCAGTAGGTCGGGATTGATTACGACGACGTCGTAAAGCCCCAGATTGGCGCCGTCGAGATCGAGATCGCATGTGACCTCTGTCTCATCGGTCCAGAGTTCGTTATCGGCTGCGATAACGTGAGTTCCGGCGGATTCTCTCAATTCGACCTGACATCCGTCGGCGAAATGATTTCCGGTGATCGTAACCGGTACGATAGTATTCTGATTGCCCTCGTCCGGGTCGATCGCCAGGACTTCAGGAACATATTCAGGCTCCGAGGAAATGTTGACTGTTGTTCTCAGGTAAGCCGCAAGAGGTGATTCCGCCCAGGTCCAGGGGGATGTGTCAATGTCGAGATTCGGCTCGTATGTGTTCGGATCGGCATTCTCTGCGATGATCCAGATCTCCATCGGACCGCTGCCGGTCAGATCAAGCTCAACAATCTCAGTCTCGATAATGCTGGATGTATCGCCGCCGGGAACAACTGTCGCGCCGCTTAGAAGATTAACAGGCGCGCTGACCACTTCACCATCAAGCCAGAGTCCGGCAAGCTCACCTAAAACTCCGGACGGATTATTTGGAGCCTGCCAGTCGTAAATTTCGATGTCGAGAAGAAGCGATCCGCCGTTGTTCGATGCGTCAACATACCATGCTGTGCTGCCGGTGTCGGTGACAGTGATTAAATACGCTTCAGCGGAATTTGCGAAAAGCGGGAAAGCTTCGGTTGGATAATCGGGATCGAATGCCGGATCGGGATCGGACCAGCTTGCGTCGACCGCGTACTGGAAATCGAATACAACGCTGGTGTCCTCCATTTTGAACTGGATTTCATAACGTCGTGTGTTGACGCCGCTTGTGGTGAACGCGCCGCGATTCGCCGGATCGAGCACAGTCAGCGGATCCTCGGATTCCAGTTCGTCGGCGAAATATTTATAGCCGTTCAGTGTCGCGGTCGGTTGATTCGGTGGCGCAAGCTTGCCGTAGGTCGCGCCGAAGATATTTTCATATGGCGTGAAGTCAGCCCAGTTCCACCATTTCGTGTAGCCGTCGGCGTTCAGAAGCATTGAGTCGCCCGTGACCGCGTACAGCGCCGTCGAGTCGTGATCGAGAGTATCCGTCCCATCCGACATGAAAATCCCTCTGACATCGAAGCCATTGTAGAAATTCAGGGCCGGGAACGGATGCCGGAGCGTGACATCCACGACGACGTAGCCGGTTTCGAAATCGCTCGATGGATCGACCGTTAAACCTATCATGTTTGTCGGGCTGATCGGCGGCTGCATGAACTGTGTCACATTCGCGGTGAACATCGGTCCGCGCAGGGGAATCACCTCAGCCTGAAAAGTGTCGGGGTCGATAGTGACATTGACCATCCCCCAGAGAACGTGACTGCCGGGTCCGTTCTCAGCCATACATGTCCCTGATGTATCGGGATTACCGGGGATGACGGGCGATTTGCCGCTGGTGCATCCCAGGATGGATACTGAAAGCAGCAATGCACTGATAATCATTAGTGTTGAGATTTGCCGAAGCATAAAAGAATGACCTCCCTGATTATTATAGATGTTACATCCGTGCAGAAAAAAGCCTGCATCTTGTTTGATACGATCTCATATTATACAAATAATCGATCAAAAATGCAGGTAAATATCTGAAAGATTCTGCTTTTACTGAGTAGTTACTACAACTGGCTTGGCGGGATCCAGTCGCCCTCGGGACCGCCAAACGCGCCCATCTCGCTGCCGTCATCGGCGCCTTGAGAGATGATACGATTTAATTCACCGGATGCTGAAGGATTTCGTCTCTAAGTATTTTTAGCTGGTCGATGACGTACTGAATCTCTTCCGGAACCTCTTCACCCGGAACAATGCCCTTGACTATGCATAGCTCGTTGCTTGGAGTACCCAAATTAGGACCCCAGGCAGAGAACACGAAGTACTCGTCAATACCATCTGGGAGGTTGTATGTTCCTAGCTCGGCTCCTTCAAATTCCGTGTGGTTAAATAACTCCACATCATGGATTTTTATATAGTCGATAATATCCAGGAAAGGCTGATGCGAAGGAAAATCAAAGGAGTACGTTTGCTGTGAGCACTCGATCAAGTATCCGTCTCCATGCAGAATCTGCTGCTGCCCATCCACGTTTTCCAGAGAGATATTAACCCACATCTGGCAAGAAGGTTGATCAAGATTGTAAGTTCTGAAATTAAATGTCCACGTACATTCAGATAAATATTCTAAATCATCCACGACCATTGGTTCAAAACGACCAGTGTATGGCGGCTCCAGCGAGTTAAGATCCTTGCTGTCCATGGTCGTACTACCCCGTCTGTCACTTGCTTCAAGGGAAATTTCCCTTTCAGGCTTTGGTGAAAAACAACTCAGAACCATTAATGAAATAGTAATCAACATGAAAGCAGTAATAATGGTCTTCATGGTGTATCTCCCTTTGTTTACTCAGTACAGGCAGGAATCGATCTTATTACGAACACGTATAACATGAGGAACATTGAAAAAAGATGCATCGTAAGTGTAGAACATTAAGCTTCTTGCATATTGACCATATTGAGCTAATTCACGAATGTTCGCGGGATCAATCGGATTCTGGGCTGACCCCGGATGAGTGTCGATGTAATCACCTATCCGAAGGTCTCCAATAATATGACCCAATTCATGAGCCGTACTCTTGCGATTTGAATTAACTGGGTTGTTTGCAACAGAGATGTTGCCAGATGGGTAAACAGAATAATAATCATTAATGAGCCCAACCCAAACGCGGCCTCGAGTTTTATCACAGTCGTCGATTAAGTGATGGGGGGCACAGGCATATCCAAACGCTAAATTGGGGGGTGGATCAGGTGGACATAGATCTTCAGGTGTTATGAAATGAGGACCAGTTGATGGATCACAGCCAGTCTGGGAGTCAGCTGAGCAATAATATGATGCGCCCATTAAATACACTTGATAATATGGCCTGGCAGCCGTTGGCCAATTACTCAAAGGAGTTCCGGTAACCCAATCTATATCAACAAGGCAGGGATCTTTGTATGTTTGGAATTGGTAAGCAGGCGAGTCAGCGTTATTTAAAACAGTTACGTCCACAAAGCAATCCTCAAACGCTGTGATAACCCATGAGTCGAGTAGTTCACAGGCTCCATTCCAAACAGGTGGAATGGGCAGCATGCAAATATTATAAGGAGGAGTACCAGCTTGCATTTCTGAGAAATATACCTCAGCATATCGCCAGACCTCGATTGTTTCCGAAACAGCAGGATCGGCGCAATTCCTCTTCATACGATGTCCACACACATCCGCAATTATTATGTGATTATCCCCTCCATAGGGGCTTGTGATAAATCGGATTCTTGCTTTCCCTTCGCAATCCGTGTAAGAGAAATTAGTAACATACGACCAATCGCACGCCAGGCGGAAAGGATTATATATCCAATTGTTGTTGTCGTGTCCCTTGTCCCACTGATCCGGATCCCAACAGTTAATTGTTACAGGACCGCCCCATCTTGGATGGGGATTAGATTTATAATAATCCCAGAGCGGGTCTGGATCATTATTCCATTCATTGTGGTTTGCACCACCAAAATTCATCGGACGATGATATGGATCAAACTGGTGCCAATAGACAGGGACCCCAGGATAAGGCGGGTCAATCTGCACTTCAACGATAACCCAGTTGTCATTTTCTGCCGGAAGGATATTCTGACCAGGGCAAACTGGACCTTGAAGATCCGGCATCGTCTTTTTCAAGTTAATATACTGTCTCCAGTCAGGATCGTCTGAATCAATACAATTTCCTTCTGCAATTCCCGGTAATCCAGGTTTTCCGGTAAAGGCCACGCTTTCCGGCCTGGGTAAAGCATCATTCTGAAGAGTTAAGGTTCTCCAGTTACCGCAGGTGTCATATGCTGTTACTTTTAAACAATCAACCCAGCAGAACATGCATGGTCTAATATCGTGGTATGAACAACCCTCGTCGCAGACCGGAGGGCCGTCTTGCGGGCGGTTAACATCTAACGTGTTATTTTTATCCCAACAGTCATGCCATTTGTACCAATCTACATAGCGACTGCCATCCCACCATATGATCTCTAATTTGTACCAATCAATAAGGCACTCATCTCTTGCTCGGAATCTTAACTTTGTATAACAGGGAGGACCGATTGAGTCGATATATTCCCAATGGACTAGTTCCGGAGGATTAAGGTCTGGAGCGGGAGTGCTTACACTCTCAATTTGTGTACTTGTGAGATTACCGGCCCAGTCATAACATTTAAGTTCAAAATCGAGAAAATGCTGTTTGCATCGACTTCTTGGGGCAGTAATGTAAATATCGGGACACTGCCAGGTATTCCACCAAATCCAGGGTTTGAGGTTATATCTGTTATAATCTTGATTCTGAGTTGGAGATGAAGTCTCATCAATACATCCTGAATCGGGATAATCCTTATCGTACCAAACCACTGTTTGATCCAGCATAAAGCTATATGGGCAAGTTCCACAATGGAAATGAATGATGATTTCATTATCATCACAACAGTGCCATGGGGTTACATTAACCTCGAACCAGGGACATGTGCAAGGAGGAGGAGGTATTACCCAAGGATACGATTGCACACTGATTAGGACTTGCATAACCTGCGAGCCGACTGTGCACACCAGGTCGACCTCAACGTTGTCGGGAATGGGAGTTGGGAAAATAACATCTATTTCATCATAGTCCACAATCACCATGTCCGGAACTAAACGGGTAAATCCACGACCACGCGGAGTAGCTTGGCTTGTAAGCCTCACTACCCAATTATTTGGATTTTCGACCTCGCCAATAAGGTCAGTTGGGACACAATTATCAAGCCAGATGTGCTCAATTTCTCTAATGTCGATGTCATTAGCATCAACCGGGAAGCCGGCCATTATGGCTTGAGGGAGAATCGGTGTGGCAAAAGTAGCGGATATTCCCGGATGATTAAATGTGGTTCCGTAACCTATGCATATCAATGGAGGATCAGGCTGGCCATCTCCATCAATATCAGCATCCCTCCCATCAGGAATTCCATCACCGTCAATATCAGCATTTGTCGGACAGGGGTCTATACAATCAGTTAGACCATCGGTATCTGAATCGTTATTTTGAGGATCCGTACTTATTTCTGCCGGATCGGGCAATCCGTCCCCATCAGAATCACCATGAATCCCAATGAGTCCCGGCAGAAGAAGCTCATAGTAATATGTGGTATCCGGTGTCAGACCACTAGGTCTGCAAATGAATTCATAATTAACCACCAGCCTGCCTGCGAATTCGGTGTTGACAGAATAATGAACCGTTAATTCCTCGGGGGGGAGGATCATGGATGGTATTCCAGGTTCCGTACCAAATAAAACTTGAGCTTCTTGCGGCACAACGCCCCATCCGAAATCGACGACTTGCCAGTGAACAGCGGGTAGTGGATTATTTTCTCCGCATCCGGCATTATGGATATCCTCAGAAACATACGTGCTGAAGGGGAATATTTCTCCTGGGCTATATTCATCCATGCCTAATACCAATGATGACATTTGGTTGGAGGCTTCAGCATCAATCATTCCTACGATCCTGGGGTTAAGAGGATCGATATATGTATGGATATCCAGTGGATCCATACCATTTTCACAATCACATGTGGAGACTTGACCCCATCCAGGACCATTTTGTGCCTGTCTGTCAACATTAGTTGGTTCACTGGAAGATGGTGAGACTGGATTCGAAGTATTAAAGTCCTTTGAGCATCCCACGGAAATAGAAATCAGGATCACCAAGGGAATTATATAACGCAGGGGATTTAAAAGAAATCCGGATATCTGGTTAAACATTACTACCTCCACTCACTGAAATATTAAGAAAGATACATACTTTGTATCTAAGTCAGAAAAGTGATTTTGTCAAGACTCCACTATGAAAATAGACCGAGAAAAATCCAGGTTTATTGCAATTGAGTATTCC
>CBDUUJ010000007.1:0-19122 GCA_965370205.1 uncultured bacterium | reverse complement strand
ACGCATATCCTCTTTCATAAGGAATCAGTAAACGCCTGTTCGCTTTTTAGTTTTTCATTGAACGAATGGTTGACAGGACGGATTGAAGCTGAAACAGGATAAAAAATGGTATCCGGGATCGATAATATTAAGTCAGCATCAGGACCGGATGTCCTTTCTTTGGCATGATTTTTTATAGGGACTTGACATACGGGTTCTGAATGCGTTACAAATACAGATTGCCGGGGTCAAAGATGTTGCAAAATCCCGGTTAATGTGATTTAATCCTGTGCAAGAACTCACCAGGCACGCCCTTGGGGATGATGGTATGGCCTGTTGAGATATGTTCGATCCAAGGGCACAGGTATCTTCATCACAGAGCTACCACGATAAGGAGGAGCCACGTGAAGAGACTAGCCCTGATATTTACCTTGGCCATTCTCGCGAGCTTTATGACAGTTCCAGCCGCGCAAGCGGCCGATACTACCAGCCTCAACAACATCCCCATTACTGACACGCTTGAGGAAGGTACATTTCAATGGGACGTTTGGGCTCGATATAACGAGGATTTCCCGCGAGGACGTCGTGTTCATACTCGCCTTTTTGGCGCGTTGTTCGACAACTTCGAGTTCGGGATGAGCTGGGGCATCAGCCGCTTGGCCGGACCTCTGGAACTCGCAATGAAGTACAAGATCCTTGACGAGTATGAAGGTCGTTTTCCGGTATCACTGGCTGTCGGTGCTGAGGGCATCACCGGCAACACTGACAGAACCGGATATGACCCGACCGTCTACGGAGTTTTAGGAATCCACGATGTTCACCTCGGTGGCTGGTGGGATTGGTACTTGGGCGTTGCCCACAATCCCACAGGCTACGATGACGAGGACAACTCGCTGTTTGCTGGTTTCAAGTATTGGATCTGCGATGACGTTCAGTTCAACGCAGACTACTGGGGATTCAACGACAACGAGGAGTACATCCTTACCGGAGGCCTTAACTACGAATGGGTCAACCACATTGGGTTCCAGGGCTGGGTAGAGCGCGACAGTGTCACTGAGGACAATGTCTTTGTGCTGCAGTTCACAGCCCGCGCCGATATGCGAGACCTCACTGCTGAGGTTTCTGATCCGGAGTAATATCCGAGATCATACTTGCATACGGCCTAAGCCTAAGGTAAACCGAAAGGTTTCCGTAAATTGGAAACAGAAGGGTCCCCCGGACGACGGGGGGCTTTTCTTATTCCTGATTTATCCTGACGATTTTTACTACTGGTCCCCGCCGGCTGACTGGTAGGACGTAAATTATATTCAGTAGATAAAAAGTCCCGTCTCTCTCCGAGGCGGGATTTTTTTTGGTTGATTGGATTCCGAGAACAAACGAAATGCTGTGTCTGAGCCGCGACCGTCAGGGAGCGGTTGAGAAGTAAAATATACATCACCTAACCGCTCCCTGACGGTCGCGGCTCTGATACGATGTGTGAATTTTTACTATAATGGCAGACACCAGAGGTGATTAATGAAATCGAGAACTATTGAAGCATTACTGGAATCGGGAAGAAAAGGATCGATCCAGCTCTCGTCGCTGATGCAGAAGAGAGTGCATAACATTCTGCTGGTATCCAGTCTGTATGATTCCTTTACATTCGAGCAGGACGGTCGTCTGGCAGAGGCTTTGTTTTCTGAATACCTGGAATTGAATCTTCGTTACGCTCCGCGAATAGACAGGGTCTCGACTGCGGATGGAGCGCTTGAAAGGCTCAATGCTCGTCAATATGACCTCGTTATCTCTATGCCTCGTGTCGGCGGGATGGATGTTCTTCGATTCTGTGAGAAGGCGAAGGAGATCAGACCGGACCTTCCGGTAGTGCTTCTCTCCTACCACACACGCGAGCTTCCGCTTCTGGAAGCGAGGGAGGAATTTCACAGGATAGACAGGGCTTTCACGTGGCATGGTGATGTCAGGCTGTTCCTGGCGATAATTAAATACATTGAAGACCGCAACAATGTGGATAACGATCTGAATGCGGCGGGAGTGCAGTGCATAATCCTGATTGAGGACAACATCAGTTTTTACTCTTCATATCTTCCATTGCTGTACACCGAGCTTGTGGTGCAGACGCAGGACCTGATGGCGGACGGGATCAATCATATGGAGAAACTGATCCGCATGCGCGCCCGTCCGAAGATACTCCTGGCGACCACCTATGATGAAGGTCTGGAGCTTTACAGGCGGTATCGCGACCACGTGCTTGGAGTGGTCACGGATGTCAGTCTTCCGAGGGAAGGGAAGATGGACAGGATCGCGGGTCTTAAATTCGCGAAAATGGTGAGGGAAGAGACCTGGGATCGCGCGGTGCTGGTGCAGTCGTCGGATGATTCTCACCGGGAAGAGGCGCTTGATATCGGCGCTCAGTTTATCAACAAGAACTCGCAGACACTTCTGAACGAAGTGCGAGGTTTCATGCAGGGACATCTGGGATTCGGGGATTTTATTTTCAGACGTCAGGACGGAAGCGTTGTAACTCGTGTCGGCGACCTCAGGAGCATGGGGGAAGCTCTGCTGGAGGTTCCGGATGAGTCGCTTATATATCATGTGACCAGGAATCATTTTTCGCTCTGGCTGATGGCGCGTACCGAGTTCGACCTGGCGAAAGCTCTGCGTCCGAGGCAGGTTGAGGAGTTTGAAAGTCCGGCAAAGCTCAGGGAATTTCTGGTCGACACACTGAACGCTCATCTTGAGAAAAAACGGATTGGCGTTGTGGCTGATTTCTCGACCGATACGTTCATACCCGAGAGCATGTTCGTGAGGATCGGATCTGGCTCGCTTGGAGGAAAGGGTCGTGGTCTGGCTTTTATTAATTCGTTGCTGGGCAGTTATGAAATAGAAGATAATGTTCCCGGCGTGAACATATACGTTCCGCTAACAACGGTGCTTGCCACAGAGGTGTTCGAGGAGTTCATGGAGGCAGGCGGGTTAATCTCGCATGCGCTTGCGGAAACCGACGACGATAAAATCACCGCCAGGTTCCTGGAGTCTCGTCTGCCTGATGAAGCCATAGATATTCTGAGGGAATTTCTGGAGCGCGTGCATTATCCGCTCGCGGTGAGGTCGTCAAGCCTTCAGGAGGACGCGTCACATCAGCCGTTTGCCGGGCTGTATCGGACCTACATGATTCCCAATGACAGTGAAGATATCGATGTGCGGCTCAGGGAACTTGCGAACGCCATCAAGATGGTTTATGCGTCCACTTATTACGCGGACCCGAGGAGCTATTTCGACGCCACCCCCAATCGTCTTGAAGAGGAGAGGATGGCGATAGTGATCCAGGAGGTGGTCGGACGTCGACACGGGAACTATATCTATCCGGATTTGGCGGGAGTGGCGAGATCGTACGATTACTACCCGATGGAGGGAAAGGATCCGGAGGACGGGGTCGCGATGGTTGCGCTGGGACTGGGCAGGCAGGTTGTCGATGGCGGTAAATGTGTTCGGTTTTCACTTGAATGGCCCAGGAAACTCTATCAATTTTCGTCGGTTGAGGATTTTCTTGAAAACGCGCAGCGTGAATTTTATGCGCTCGATATGTCAAAACCTGCGCCGCTGTGGAGGGAAGGGAAAGGTCTGGAATCGAATGTCGTCAAACTTGGTCTGGATGTTGCGGAGTCGCATGGGACGCTTTACACGACCGGGTCGACATATATCGCGGAGAATGACGCGGTTTACGACGGTATTTCGCGCAAAGGGGTCAGGCTTGTCACGCTTGCCGGAGTTTTAAAACACGAGGTGTTTCCGCTCGCATTGGCATTGAAATTCCTTTTAAATCTGGGAGCCACAGCATTTTCATCACCTGTTGAAATAGAGTTCGCTGTCAATCTTCGGAAAAAGGATGAGGGTCCGAGCGAACTCGGATTTCTCCAGATACGACCGCTTGTGGTCGGAGCGGATACGGGTGAACTCAATCTGGATACAGTCGAAAGTTCCTGCGCGGTCTGTATATCGCAAAGCGCGTTAGGGCAGGGGCATATGAATGATATCCGGGATATCGTGTACGTCCGGGATGACAATTTCGATCGCGGCGGGACAGTTGAGATCGCGGGGGAAATTGAAACGATCAATCAAAAAATGAAGGATGAAGGGCGGGGATATATTCTGATCGGGCCGGGTCGATGGGGGACAGCCGACAGGTTCTACGGCGTACCGGTGAGCTGGGCGCAGATATCCAATGTCCAGGCGATTGTCGAGACCGATATTAAGGGTGTCGCGGTGCAGCCGTCGCAGGGAACGCATTTCTTCCAGAATATCACGTCAATGGGAATTCCATATTTCACCGTCAATGCCGGTGAGGGTATGCTCGACATGGATTGGATGAAATCGCAGCGGTCGAGTTACGAGAGTGAGCATGTCCGGGTACTGACATACGATGAGCCGCTGGAGATTGCGATCGATGGCAGAAATCGCGTGGGTGTCATAATGAAACCAGGCGAAAAACCGGGAGGGGAGGAATGAAACCTGTATCATTCATACATTTAAATTTGGATATGTCTGGACATGAGTGGCTATTTGCGCTAAATTAGCCAGTCGGGACCTGTCAGGCTGCGACGGGATGGACATGGGCGAAGTGGGTATTGTACAAATCGGTTAGATTTACCAACACATATCACATGAACAGCGGGATGCTCCCAGGAATCAGGAAAAAGGAGCGGGAACTTGCGATTTAAGTCACAGCTTATTGGAGTGCTTTTTGTTTTACTGTTTATTTTTATCGGTTGCTCAGGAAATGAATCCCCGGGCACACCGTCGATTATGGATCAATCTCAGGGAATCCAGAGTATGGATAATCCCTGTAGCTCAGTCGAGAATAACCGTTTTCTCTGGGCATATCATGAGATTATTCTGGGTCCCGACGATCAGGATTTCGAGATTGTCCCCGTACGTCATGTGACCGGTCACTGGAACGTGCTCGCGTGGCTCGAAAAATCCCCATGCACAAACTGTTTCAATATTACCGGTATCACCCCGACCCCCAAGGGCACATTGCAGGTTTCAATCCAGATCATGCACCCGTTCGGGTCAGCCAGTCTGACAGGATTCGATGTCCGCGGGATCGCGATGAGCTGGGGCAGTCACGTTTTTCCCGTGTCCGGCCTTATGACATCGAGCAGGATGAATCAGGAGATCGAACTGGTAAACGCCGACGGTTTTACCACCCTCTACAACTCAACGACAATCGGTTCGGGACCGGGTGGACTCCAGGGTTATATCCAGGGCAAGATGGGGACGATACCGTATCCGAATACAACCCTGAACGGCTATAAACGGCATATTACCGATAATGAGTGGAATACCCGTAACGCGTTTTACGCAGGCACTGTGAACACACAGATTTATGAGGTTTACAAGCCTGCCGGGTCCTTCATACTCGGCTATGCGGTCGATGCGTCATGGGAACCTCCGATAACCAGCCCGGTAACTGATCCGATGAACGATTTTCCGCCGGAGGCCAACTGCTATGAACCGTGGAAGATCGATGCCGCAGTGACGCCGGTGGGACTCGGTCTGACCGCGTCGGGTGGCGAGGCTGTACTGACAATCGATGTATACGACTACCAGGGAAAGATGTCACATTATGCTCCTATTGTGGAATGTCCCGACCTTTTCACCGGAAAAAAATCGGCGTCGTATAAATCGAGCACATCGGAATATGCGCGGTTCGAGGTTACGATAGAAAATGTGAAACTCGCGCCGGACGGAATGTACAAGTGTCTGATTTCGGTTGAGGATGTCGAAAATGCAGGCTCTCCCGATTATCTCGATCTGACGGCCTACCAGATCCAGGAGCTTGGTGTCGGTGCGCAGGCTCCACCGAATGTTGAAGGATTCAATGCATCCGATGCTGATCCCGATCTCCCGATACGAAAGATTAAGCTCACCTGGGATGTCGGGAGCGACCAGGTCGAATGGTACGATATCGAGCGGCTGGATTTTGAATGGCCTGATGGATGGTACTGGAAGCAGGTCAAATCAGCGCCGCATCCCGAAACGGAATGGATTGATGGCAATCCCCGCTACTGCGGCACGAAAAATCCCGTGCAGTATCGTATAAGCGCCCGTAACGCCGCCGGAAGCTCACCGGGATACGCGACCGACACGGGCTACCCGACACAGAGGGAATTCGGTGTTGTCATGTGGTGTGTCGCGGATGATGAGGAGGGCGAGAACCCGGTGGTGTTCTGGGATCGCGCGACTGCTGATTTCAATGACTGTAATGCTTTCTGGAATCCATACGGCATGAATTTCGTGTTGCAGAATTCTGAAGGGTATCTGTGGGTGGGAGATCCGCAATACCGGAACTGCAATGAAGCCAAGACGGCGGAGATGCATGAGGCCTACGGGCAGATCCAGTATCCGGACAGCCTGAATGTTTATTACATAGAATCATCGGGAGGGAATACGCACAAAGGATACTGCCACGCAATCTGTCCGGGAGCATTACACGATACCGAGCACGTTTTTGTGATTCTTTGCAGGGACACGCGAGGTTATCCGCCTAATGAGGTTCCGATCGTTCTTGCGCATGAATTCGGGCACGGGATCGGGCATTTCTGGGATGTATACCTTCTGGATACAAATGGGAACCTGATTCTCGATGATGGGACAACCTGCGCGAACACGAATACATGGTGCCCGCAGGATCCGCTGTTCTGCGATCCGGCTGCGGCATACGCGCAGGATCCGGACGCGGAGAGCAAGAACCCGTGGAATCTCATGTGGTATTCATGTCCCGGAAAAGCTATCGCCAATTACGATCTCACTGACACACAGTATGTATACCTGCACAACTGGGTGAATCTGTATAAGTCGAATTATCCCTGGCCATGATATTATATAAGTGGGTTTTTTATGTAAAATGACATGCGTTAGACATGGGGGCTTATCGGTGTCTCGGTAATGAGAGTAAAACGGTTCATACCATTAATTATGATTGCTGTGATAATTACCGCTGTTGTATTTTTATACAGCTCGGGAAATCAAACATCAACCGGTGAGATTCCTGAAATTGAAAAACCCGACAGGCGAATATTATTGATCGGTATCGACTCGCTTAACTGGCAGGTGATGAATCCACTGATTGAGGAGGGAAGGCTTCCGAACCTGGGAAAATTGATTGCGGAGGGAACCAGCGGGGTTCTCATGAGCCGGACGCCGTCCAATTCACCCGTTGTCTGGACCACCATAGCGACCGGGAAAAAGCGTGAGGAGCACGGGATCAGGAGTTTCATGAAGGACGGCGCGTTAAAGGGCGGCGGACAGACTCCATATACGAGCGCCGATCGAAAGGTCGCGGCTCTCTGGAACATGATGGGAATGCAGGATCGGACGGTCGGATGTTTCGGATGGTGGGTAACGTGGCCGGCGGAGGAAGTGAACGGTGTGATGGTTTCGGCGTTTGTGTCCTTCGATCCGCAGACAAAACTCAGGCGGGGGATGGATATCGATGAAGCGTGGGAAAGACTCACATATCCCGGATCGCTGAAGGATGAGATCGAGCCGTTTCTTATTCCGGCTGATTCTGTTACACATGAGGACATGTCGCGGTTCGTGGATGTGGACGACTGGGAGCATCCGCTCTTTGATATCCCGGAGCTTGCGCTGGGAATTGATTTCGTTCTGCCATGGTCATACGCCACTGATTTATCATATGTGCAGGTGGCGGAGGAGTTGATCCCGAGAGAAAAATTCGATCTTTCGATGGTTTATATCCAGGGAACCGATTCTCTCTCGCATAAATTCTGGATGTGCCGTGATGATATCGAGGGGCTTCATGAGAATCTTCTGAGGTATAACCTTCCAGTGGAATATGAGGATACCTTCCGTAAATACTGCGGGGAGACGATCGACCGCTATTATGAATTCGCGGACGAGCTGGTTGGGAGGCTTCTTGAGACCATCGATGACAAAACGGTGGTCATTGTGTGCTCGGATCACGGGTTCGGAACTCTTCAATCACCGTGGGAAAGTGGCCTGGTCGAATACACAAATTATGGATGGCATGTGGATGAGGGAACAGTTATCTTTTGGGGTCCGGGTATTCGACAGGGAAAGGAATTATCGAAGGATAATCCACCGCATATCTGGGATATCGCTCCGACCATACTTATGATCCTTGAAATGCCGCTCGCAGGCGACATGGCGGGAATGCCTGTAACGGACGCGTTTGATGCGGGATTCCTGCTGGATTACAGACCGGCATATGTGGCATCGTATGACGTTGATTTCGAAGCGGGGGAACGTCCGGTTGAGGTTCCGCTGAGTGAGGAGTATGAGGAGCGGTTGAGGTCGCTTGGGTATATACAGTAGGGGGTGGAAACGAGGTGTTGTCCGCTCCCTCACGGTCGCGGCTCTGACAATCGCGGCTCTGACGTGAAGATTATTCGTTGAGAATATTCTTAACCTTGTAAAGCTCTCGAAGAGCTTGCAGACGCTCATCGGACAGAAGAATACAGTCGGTCGGTTCAGCATCGCCGTTGGCGACATCATTTGCGAAAGCCGAGCATGTGGGTGCTCCGCAAAGTCCGCAGTCGATTCCAGGGAATATTTTATTGAAGTTTTCCCGTATTTTAACCCTTTCAATCTGTTCGAAAATGCTGACCTCGCCGGTCTCTATCGGACGGGGTTTCAAAGGCTGGTCGAGGAAATAGTCGCCTTTGACATAGTGCCGCTCTACGAATTTTTCGTTGTCATCGGTATCGTCGGCGATGTATTCCATCACTTTCTGGAGTTTGCTTCGCGCAACAAAACGGTTATCGACCGTCAGAGGTCCGCCAATGCATCCGCCCGTGCACGCGAAGCACTCAAGGAAATCGATACTTCTGATTTTTCCCTTCTCGATATCCTCAACGACCTGGAAGATATTCGGCAACTGTGCGACGGTTATGTACCTCTTCTGATCAAGCGCGTGGCTGAGTCCCCCGGTTATCGGCAGATTGAGAAAGAGCTTGCTCCCCAACTGGGATTCGGGAAGAATCGGTCCTTCGGTATCTGATTCCTTTTTCTTTTTTGTGATTATTGCAATGAGAGGATTGTAGATGTCGCGGATTCCGAGCGCCAGGTCCAGATGGCTTTTGACACCTTCAGCCGGCTGTTTGATTGAGGACATCTTGGCCGGGCACGGGCTGATGTAGATGGCGCCGATCTCACTCTCCGGGATTCCAAGTCTCTCCGAATATTTTTTCTTTGCCTCCCTGCCCGCGATTTCCCGTGGCGGTTTCAGCGGTGTGATCTGGTCGACCATGTTCGGATACGAGACCTGCACAAGCCTTACAACGACAGGGCACATGGAGGAGATCAGCGGCAGGGGACCGGAGTAATCCTTGAGATAGTCCTGTATCGCCCTGAAGTATAGCTCCGACTCAAGGGACAGATCATGAACCGCATCGAAACCGAGATCCAGAAGTCCCTCCACGATATCGCACGGGGTTATGGATCTTGGGAACTGGCCGAAAAGAACGGGGGAGGCTATCGCGACCTTGAATTTGAATGCCTGCACGCTTTCCCATGGATCGGTCCTGGGCTGGATGGCTCCCTCAGGGCAGGCAACGATACACTCGCCGCAGTCGATGCAGAGAGTGGCGCTGATCGAGATTTTTCCGTCCCGGTAACGGATTGCGTCGGTCGGACAGGAGCGCATACACGCGAGTCTGCCTGCGCATTTGTCATGGTTAACTATTAATGAAAGCGGTTCAGAAGTCATGACTGTTTATGATGGATGGTTATGTGAAGTGTTGTGCCTTTCTTAACAATGGACTCGATTTCAAATTTGTCGGATGATCGCTTTATATTGGGAAGCCCCATTCCGGCGCCGAACCCCATCTCGCGCATGTCGTCGGAAGCGGTCGAATAGCCTTCCTTCATCGCAAGCTCGATATCCTCAATTCCCGGACCCTGGTCGGAGACTATGATGATAATGCTGTCAGGTGTCAGGATGAAACTGATCTCGCCTTCGTCGGCGTGGATGACGACATTCATCTCAGCCTCGAAGCTGGCGATCGCCACTCTCCGAATTATGGCGTTATCGATACCCGCGGCTTTCAGAATCGACTTAATCTGAGTGGAGACCTCGCCGGCCTTGTCGAAATCGCCGCCGGTGATCGGGAAATCCTTTTGATACAGGGCTTCATCCCCCATATCAGCACACTCCCCTGATGCTTTCTGCATACAGAATCCCGCAGGTTTCAAACATGCTCAGTTTCGTTGAGATAAGCGGGATGTTGAGTTCTTTCGCGAGTTCAATGGTCTGCTCGTCAGGTACTTTTCCCCTGATATACACAATTGCAACTGCATCGGCGATATCCGCGGTCCTGACGGATTGAGTTGATATCAATCCCGTAATCAAAAGCGCACCAGCCTCGGCAAATGCCAGAACATCGCTCATCATGTCGGAGCTCATGCAGCATGTGATTTCAGGATCGTTCCCGTTATTATTGATAAATTGTGCGTTAAGAAGTTCGATTATTTTTGATAGTTTCATGCCTGTATTCGCCGGACTGTTCGTCAGACTTTTCCCCCTGACAGGAATTCCTGTATTGATCGGGCGGCAATTCGACCTGCGCCCATTGCCATTATAACAGTCGCCGCGCCGGTGACCACATCGCCACCGGCCCAGGCCCTGTCGAGCGATGTCTTTCCGGTCTCCTCGTCAGCCTCAATGTTCCCCTTGCGACCGATCGTAAGACCGTCGGTGGTCTGCGGGATCAGCGGATTCGGGCTGTTTCCGATCGCAGGAACCATCGCGTCCACTTCCATGATGAATTCCGAACCTTCGATTGGCACCGGTCTTCGTCTCCCTGAATCATCGGGTTCGCCAAGCTCCATCTTCAGGCATTCCATGCCCGTGAGCCAGCCGTTCTTATCGCCGATGCATCTCACTGGTAGAGTGAGAAAATCGAAAATCACGCCTTCCTCCTCCGCGTTTTCCACTTCCTCCAGACGGGCCGGAAGCTCCTCGCGGGAACGTCGGTAGACGATGTGCGACTCATCCGCGCCCAGTCTGAGAGCCGTACGGGCGGAGTCCATCGCGACATTCCCGCCGCCGACCACGGCGACTTTCCGGGGTCGCTTGATCGGAGTGTCGAATTCAGGAAACAGGTAACCCTTCATGAGATTGACGCGGGTGAGGTATTCGTTTGCGGAGTAGACACCGTTCAGATTCTCGCCGGGAATCCCGAGGAACCACGGAAGTCCGGCGCCGGAACCGATGAAAATGGCGTCGAATTCATCCAGCATTTTTGCGATGGTTTTGGTTTTGCCGACGACGTAATCAAGGACAAGCTCCACGCCGAGTTTCTGTACATATTCAACTTCGCGCTTGACAACGGCCTTTGGCAGCCTGAATTCGGGGATTCCATATATCAGCACCCCGCCGGGTTCATGCAGGGCTTCATATATAACAACCTCATGACCGAGGACGGCGAGGTCGGCTGCGACAGTAACACCAGCCGGACCGGAACCGACGATAGCGATTCTCTTTCCTGATTTTGCGGCGATTTTCGGATACTCAATTGCGCCTGTTGCAGCTTCGTAATCTGCCGTGAATCGTTCGAGCCTGCCGACAGCGACCGGGTCCATCTTCTTGCCCAGTACGCAGAGTATTTCGCATTGTTCCTCCTGCGGGCAGACCCGTCCGCAGATCGCGGGAAGCGCATTCTTATCTTTCAGGACCTGAGCGGCGCCCTTGAAATCTCCCTCGGCGATGCGGCTGATGAATCCGGGGATATCGACCTCGACCGGGCATCCGGCAACGCACGCGGGTTTCTTGCACTGGAGGCATCGCTGAGCCTCCTGCATGGCAAGTTCGGGGGTGAATCCCAGCGCGACCTCGTCGAAATTGCGAATTCGCTCCTCCGGGGTCTGCTTCGGCATGGGGATGCGTTTCGGGTTTATCTTGGGTTTCTTTTTTTTCTTAGCATCATCAGCCATAGTTGATATCCTCTGTTGATAGTGCCGGCTGGCAGCCGGCGCTACTGCCGGCAAGCTGGGACTGTTGAGAAACGAAGGTTTTTCCGGTACCCCACCCTTTAGGGTGGGTGGGAGGCGCATGGTTTCTGGGATCGCCCACCCTAAAGGGTGGGTTACCAGATTATTTTTTCACTTTTTCAACAACCCCAAGCTGCCGGCGTTACGGTCGGTTGGCTGCCGGCGTTACGAGCTGTGGCAGTGGTGCGGAGTACCGCTGCCGCTGCTTCTGAGCGGTTCGACTTCCTCCTCGTAATATGTCTTCCTGCGCTGGAGGAACTCGTCCCAGTCGATTAAATGACCATCGAAATCCGGACCATCGACGCACGCGAATTTCGTTTCACCGTCCACGGTCAGACGGCAGACTCCGCACATGCCGGTGCCGTCGATCATGATCGGGTTCATGCTGACAATGGTCGGGATTTTCAGCGGACGGGTGATATCGCTGACGCGTTTCATCATGAACGTGCATCCGTTCGCGATAATCCTGTCCGGTTTCGATTCAACTGTGTTCAGAATATCGGGCAATCTGGTGACATGCCCCCTGAATCCCTGTGTGCCGTCGCGGGTGATTACAAACAGATTGTCGGCGTACTCCGCAAATTTATCTTCCCAGTAAACGAGATGTTTTGCGCGTGCTTCGATGACCACATAAATCGTATTGCCGGCTTCTTTCAGTGCTCTTGTGATTGGAAAGATGCTTCCGATTCCGAAACATCCGCCGACCAGAAGCACCGTTCCGAAATTGCTGATTTCAGATTCGATTCCGAGCGGACCGACATAGGTGGGAATCGTGTCGCCGGGTTTCAGAAGAGCCAGAAATGATGTCGATTCGCCAACCTCCTGGAAGAACGATGTCACCGTGCCTTTTTCAGCGTCGAAATCGGAAACCGACAGGGGGACTCTTTCACCTTTATCGTTTGGGCGGACGATGACGAACTGTCCGGGTTTCACCGAGGATGCCACGTTGGGAGCCTCGACGACAAGCTCATGTATATTCGGGACGATCATCTGTCGTTCGATTATTTTATATTCCACTCTTAGTCACCTCCACCGGCACGGGGTTCCGGTCCAGACGGTACAGCGCTTCAAGATCCACCCGGTCTGCAAGACCGCCGAAGGCATCCGGAACGAACAGCCAGATCACCCCTTTTGGAAGCTCCGGTTCGATTCGCACGGGCGCTTTTCCGACAGCTTTGCCTGCCTTTACCTTAAGCATGTCGCCTTCCTCGACCCCCAGCGCCTCCGCGTCCTCACAGCCGATATAGAAACCATTCTCCGGGTTCAATATTTTTAGTCCATCAACTTTACTGGTTATGGATATCCCGCGATGCGTGTAACCCTCGGGATGCAGAACAAGGATAAAACCGTCATCCGATTGCTCCGGCGGCTTCGCGGGGTTTGGTACTGCGACCTTCCCGGTGTGTTTGAATGTGCGCCTGTTTCGATTAACCGCGCCGGGTTTCGGGAAACCGTCCACGAATTTCGCGATCTCCTTCCGGACTTTTTCCACGTCACCAAATTTGAAACCTTTCACACCGAGCGTCTGGGCGATTTGCGCGAATATCCACCAGTCGGGACGGGCGCGTCCGAACCTGACGCTGTCGGGAAGCTCTTCCACCCGATGTGTTTCCTGCACCCGTCCTTCCACATTGATAAGCGTGCCGGATGATTCGAGGAAACCTGCAGCAGGGAGAAACAGGTCGCATTCAAAGTCGGGTTCGTATATATCCTGAACGATCAGGAAATCGCAGTCCGGTCTCTCGAAGAATGGCATTGCCCCGACGAGGTAGAGAACTTTCGGACGTTTCGCACCGGAGATAATTTCATCGACAGTAATTCCTGTGTCCGTCGGCAGCTCTTCTTTTTTGTAATTCGCATCTCCGGGAAGCAGTTCGGGGAACGCGCCCATTTCCATCGCGCCGCGAGTGTTGGTTCCGTTATAGAGCGGAAGGATGGTCGTGTTTTTATTGTCCGCGAAATCCGTAATGCCGTTGAGCAGGTCGGCAATGTGAGAGTAACGGAAAACTCTGGGGCCGATCAGGATAAACAGATCGTCGCCGGATTTCAGGATTTCCGCCGCTTCGGTTAGGAGTTTGGAATCAAATCCACATGTCTTTGCCGCTTCTTTCAGGGCTTTCTTTTTACCATCCGCAAGGGCTTTGAGGAGAGTTCCCTCGAATCCGGGCGGGGGCTGAAGCCAGGTGTCGGCGTAACGGGCGAGGTTTGAATCGCGCGGGTCGATAGTGACCAGCTTCGTGCCCTTCTGTATCGCCTTGCGTACTTCCACGCCGATAACCGAGAAATTGAAACGGGTATCGAGACCGACAGCGAGGATTCGCGATGCGTTTTTTATCTCATTGATGGCAAGCGGCTTTGAAAATAAATAACTCCACAGGTTGAGTCCGCCTGACAGGTTGTGTCTGGCGGTGGAGTCGATGGAGTTGGTTCCGATTGCCATCCGGGTGAATTTCTGAGCGGTGTAGAGCGATTCGTTCGTGAGGTCGGGAGAAACGATCATTGCGAAATCGCCGGGTTCGAGGTCTTTTAAAACACCCGCCGCCCGCTCGAAAGCTTCATCCCATGTGATCTCTCTCCAGTAATCCCCGACTTTTGTCATTGGTTTTCTGGCTCTGGAAAAATGATGGGAAACCTCCCCCATGCTGAATCGACCCTTGAGACACGCCTGCCCGTCGTTGACCTCCGGATCGAGAACCGGAAGCGCCATCGAGAATTTACCATCGACGCTCCATAGTTCGAGCTGACAGCCAATCGCGCAGTATGGGCAGGTGGAGATCACCGACGAATCCGGTTTGCCGTCCCATTTGCTTGCTTTCTCCGCTAATGCTCCCGTCGGACAGACCGAAACACATGCGCCGCAGAATTCGCATCCGGCTTCGATATGGCTTCGACCGAATGCCGGACCCACTATCGCCTGATTTCCACGATGGGTGAACGCAAGCACCGATGTCCCTCGCAGCTCCTGGCACATTCGCACGCATCGACCGCATAGGATACAGAGGTTGTAGTCACGGTCATAGAACGGATCGTTTCTCTCGTTTTCAAAATTTCTGTAAATTACCGGGTAATCGACTTCCGTGATGCCCAGTTTCTCGACGAGGTCCTGGAGTTCGCATTTCCCGTCGTTCGGGCAGTAACGGCATCCGGTCGTGACACCTGACTTGCGCACGGTTCCCTGGAAATTTTTACATTCTTCCGCTTCGTCGCAGATAAGGCATGCGGACGGGTGCTCGCTCAGGATCAGTTTCAATAACTCGCGTCTCATTTCCTGAACGGCGACGGTGTCGGTGAGAATTTTCATTCCGTCGGCGGCGATTGTGTTGCAGGACAGCGGGTAGCCTCTCATGCCTTCGATTTCAACAAGGCACAGGCGGCATCCGCCATATGGGGAGAGGTCCTTGTGCGAGCAGAGCGTGGGAATGTAGATTCCGTTCAGTTCCGCCGCCCTGTGAACCGTGACACCGGCGGGCGCGGTCACTTCCTTACCGTTAAATTCCAGCTTTATTGTTTCTTCCATAGCCATAATCTTTTTCCAACAGGCTTATTAAATACTCAGACTGTATTTATTTTGAAACCCCGGCTTCTTCGAGATCGGGACCGGACGCGATGATGATCGCGTCACCGGCGATGGCATCGAACCGGCAGATTTCATAACATGCCCGGCACTTGATACAGAGATCCTCGTCGATGTTATGAGGCTCCGATCGCGGACCTGTGATCGCGTTGGTCGGGCAGACTCTCACGCACGACTGGCAGCCGGTGCATTTTCCGGGGATGACCCGGTAGGTGACCAGTTCGCGACAGACCGCAGCCGGGCAGCGCTTCTCCAGAATATGCGCAAGATATTCATCCCGGAAATATTTCAGAGTTGATAAAACCGGATTCGGAGCGGTCTGTCCGAGTCCGCACAGCGCCGATCCCTTGATGACATTGCCGAGATTCTCCAGCTTCTGGAGGTCCTCGATTTCTCCCTCGCCCTTGGATATCTTGTCGAGAATTTCATACAGGTGACGGGTTCCGACTCTGCACGGCACGCATTTTCCGCATGATTCCGATTGCGTGAAGTTGAGGAAATACCTGGCGAGATCGACAATGCAGGTGTCCTCATCAAGAACGATCAAACCGCCGGATCCCATGATCGATCCGGCCTTCGCAAGATTTTCATAGTCGATCGGAGTGTCGAGAAATTCCTCCGACAGACATCCGCCGGAGGGTCCGCCGGTCTGGACGGCTTTGAAATCCTTGAAAAGTCCGCCGCCGATGTCGAAGATAATCTTGCGGAGTGTCATGCCCATCGGGACCTCGATCAGTCCCGTGCGGCGCACCCGTCCGGCAAGAGCGAAAGTCTTTGTGCCCTTTGATGACTCGGTTCCGTACTGCGTGTACCATTCGGCTCCGTTGCGGATAATGTTCGGGATTGTGCCGAGTGTTTCGACGTTGTTTATGTTGGTCGGCTTGCCCCAGAGTCCCGACTGTGCGGGGAACGGCGGACGGCTCCTCGGCATTCCGCGATTTCCCTCGATCGATGCCATGAGCGCGGTTTCCTCACCGCAGACAAACGCGCCGGCTCCTTTTTTAATCTTGATCTCGAAATCGAAACCCGATCCAAGGATATTTTCTCCGAGAAGGCCGAGTTTCTTCATCTGCCCGATCGCATTTTCGAGCCGTTCGATTGCCAGCGGATATTCGGCGCGGATGTAGACATAGCCCTTTGTCGCGCCGATTGTGTAGGCGGCAATGATCATGCCCTCGAGGACCGCGTGAGGGTCGCCCTCGATCAGGGAGCGGTTCATGAACGCGCCGGGGTCGCCCTCATCGGCGTTGCAGATCATGTATTTCTGATCGCCGGGAGCATCGCGGCAGAATTTCCATTTGATTGCGGTCGGGAATCCCGCGCCGCCCCGTCCCCGGATACCGGCTTCCTTTACAATCTCCATGATCTCCTCCGGATCGTGGGAGAGTGCGTACTCAAGCGCAATGTAACCGTCGCGGGCGAGATAGTGATCGATGTTGTTGGGATCGATAATGCCGCAGTTCCTGAGGACCAGCCGAACCTGGGGTTTCAGCATCGGGTGATCCCAGAATTTCGGGATATCCTCAAATGAATCATCATCGCCGAAATGCCCGATAACATCTCTTTCGGGCACCTTATCCTCGGAGAAAATGCTCTTGAGGATCGTTTTCGCCTTGCTCGGTGAAACATTGGAGTAGCTGATCCTCGGCTTTCCGGGGATCTTGATGTCCATGAGGGGTTCGAGGTAGCAGGGACCGATGCAGCCGACCTCGACGAAATCCGCTTTTACTCCGAGTTCATCGAGGGTTTCGCGAGCGGCTTCCCATGCATTCATGGCGCCCGCAGCCCGTCCGCACGAACCTGTCCCGAAGATGACAATCGGATTTTTGTTATTCTCGAAAGCCTTCCATATACCGGATGCGGCTTTCCTTCGTTTATTCAGTTTCGTCGTATTCATCCAGCACCTTCCTGAGCTTAAGGACACTCATCTGGCTGTGAACCGTGTCGTCGATTTTAACCACCGGAGCGAGTGCGCAGCATCCGAGGCATGCGACCGTTTCGAGGTCGAATTTGTTATCGGGAGTGGTCTCGCCTGTTGGTATACCCAGGCGATGTTCCAGGTAAGCGGAGAGCTGGGCGCCGCCCCGGACATGGCAGGCGGTTCCCATGCAGACCAGGATATGGTGTTCGCCGGGCGGGTGAAAACGGAATTGCGCGTAGAATGTCACAACTCCATAGATCTCATTTTCGGAAATTCGAAGTTTTCGGGAGATCAGGCCCACCGCTTCAATTGAGATGAATCCCTCAATATCCTGAGCTTCCTGAAGGAGCGGGATAAGGTCCTCGCGTGTTCCGAACGAATTGTCCAGAACGGTGGACAGGGGATGACAGATCATCCTCCACCTCCATCAATTGGGTTGAATAATCAATCCGATTTTCCGACCGTTGTGTGAGGCCGGGAAATCCCCCCTGGTTATTGCAGCCCCTGTTCGTGGAGCTTAATCGCGAGTTTCCAGGCATCCAGACTTGTGGAGAAGAGAGTAATATTGGCGCGATCGGCGAGTTCGACAACATCGGGAGCCGGTTTCTTGTCCCGTACAAAGACAATGGCGGCGATATCCACCAGGTTGGCGGTCGCGATCAGATTCTTGTGTGTCTGGATGGTGACCAGCAGAGCGGAAGACTGGGCGCCGGCCACAATGTCGCTCACCATGTCGGAGATAAACACGCCTTCTATTTCCTTATCGTAGATTTCATTGATGGGAGTCAGTTCCATTTTTTCGGAAAGTTCAGAAACCTTCATGTTTGTCCTTCCTTTCACTTCTTTATGTATCAGATGGGCAGGCCCATCTCCGGGACTATATCAGTCGATATCCTTCATGCCGACGTCGGCGATAATTTCCGCCTGGCAGAAATCGATGTTGTCTCTCAGAATGCAGGGCACGAAGATGATTTTTTTACCGGGAGTTTTTATCTTGCTGTTGAAGTATTCGGTCAGGGCGCGGGTTTCTTCCCCCGGCACGCATTCACCGTATTCATGGGTGGACAGCACACACAGCGCGAGATATACCCAGGTGTTCTCGTCGCCCTGTCCTTCGCCTTTCGCGGCGGCCTTGCAGTCATCTCTGCAGTTGACACACATGGCCAGAGCCTGGGTTTTTTCCAGAATGACCTCTTTACCGCATTTGTTGCATTTCAGATCGAACTTGACCGCCTGGGAGCTTCCGAGGAATTTCCAGATGTGATCGCCATCCACATAGCTGTCCATATGATGGCGGTCTTCGAGTGCGAAAAATGATGTCCGTCCGCCGCAGTGCGCGCAGCCCTCGGTGACAAGGTAGCCTGAGCGCAGATTTATAATTGACCATTCATGACGGCAATTATCCTCAGCCATAAAGCCTCCTTCCGCATTTCCGACTTGGAAACCTGTAAATACAGCCTGTGGAGCAAGACTATATCATGCTGAAAGAAAAATATGAATAGTTTCAGGGGTGTTTATCGGAATTTGCAATGGAAAACCCGGGTTTTTAACATCAATCAGCTAATATTCCTGCACTAAAATATTTTGTAACTAATACCCATCTATGCCGCCCACA
>CBDUUJ010000006.1:0-20203 GCA_965370205.1 uncultured bacterium | reverse complement strand
TTGTAGAAGGCAAAAACAAAATGTCCCCGGACATGAATAAATTTTTATTTATCAGGATTGGTCTAATAAACCATAATGCAGCCGTTACATCAAAACTGCAGAATTATCCCGCCTCCGCCGCCTCTGGTTATTGGAGCGTCCAGTGTGAGGGTTATTCTCGACAGGCATTCATCGAGGTGCGCGGTTGTCATTGTGTCAAGATTTTCAGCGTTTGATGAAGCAAGGAGGGTCGATATTTCATCCCTGAGGATAATGAGATCGCGGCGCGCGAGTGTGACCGCGTCCTCCGGTGTGCCATACGCAGGATTGAGAGCTATCCCGCTGACCATCTCAAGATGCGCGCGCTGGAGATTTCTGCGATAGCTGTCAATCGGCGCGACTGCTGATAATTCCGACCAGATTGAATTACGGACGGTGTCGAAAAGCTCGACCATCGTGAAAACTTCCGCTTCATCAGGCATACGCATCTCATTGTTGAGAACCCGCTCGAGAACGAGAGAATCATAGAGCCAGTAAAGCGGCTCCTCCTGGATCATCATCACCCATTGATGGATATCGAAATCCCTGTTGCCGGTCGCGAGACCATACCAGTCGAACGTTCGGCTGCGGTCGCGCGCGAGCATGTTCAGGAGTTCCTGATCGAACCGGTACGACTCCGATGACCAGATTCGTGTATCGAGAAATTCAAGCGCTCTCCTCTGATCCTCGGCGCTGACCGGGATGAACGCAGGATGCGCGTCCGGGTCGCCGATATGGTCGCGGTATGCCCGAACCCCTCCGACCGCTCTCGGAACAGCGGCAGAAGCAAGAATGTAATCCCATAAAGCATAGATAAATGCAAGCCTGATTCTCGGCGGACGGGTTCCGGGATCGCTCCAGTGTTCGAGAATCCGGTCGATTATCTGATCCGATGCGGTCAGGCGGTCGCCGTAATAGCGCACCGTATCATCGCTGAGGTCCCACATGTAGAGATCGGGGTCCAGGTTCCTCGACCAGCCGTAGACATCCTCATCGGTTCCATATCGAAATTGAGGCGCACGTTTTGCTATATCGTTGAGTACGTCAAGCTCATCCTCGGGAGTCGCGGCGTCAATCGGAATATAACCGTACTCAATAACCCAGCGGTCGTAATCGCCCGGAGTTGTCTGCCAGTACTCACCCTGAGGTTTCCCTTCGGGGGAGATATTGCCGGACGTGTAGTCCATTATCGATGACGAAAGCCCGTGCTGATGAGTCCAGGATTTCCGGTTCAGATTCCAGTAGGATGTTGCCGCGCTTCCGCAGAAATTGTGCCGCAGTCCGAGAGTGTGCCCGACCTCATGAGCCACGAGGCTGAGAATGTAATCGTGAACATACTCCTGCACTTCAGGGCTATCGGGATCAAAACCGTTTCTCATTTCCAGAATCTCAATCCCGCGAGCGGCCTCCAGCGCGTGTATTGCCGCGAAATCATCATTCATCGCGCCAACGCCATCAGGAGAAATTTGATTTTCAAGAATTTCGTATGTCTCTTCGTCCCATCTGACCTGACGGCCGTTAAGGTTCGGCCAGCCGGGCGGGAACAGCGCTTCAAGCGATCGACGAATCGGGGCAACCGACAACTCATAATCCCTGAACGGCGACCTCATCATGTCGGCATTGATCCCGATATCGGCATCGTAAATCTCGCCGGTTCTCGGATCGGTTCTGGACGGTCCAATTGAATACATCGCCTGCGGCGACACAAACCATCTGACAGTACTGTAACGGATATCCGCCGGGTCCCAGTCCGCATCATCGGGCATCTGCCGTGCACGAATCGCATTTTTAAATCCTGCCTGTTCAAACGCCCTGTTCCAGAACAGGATTCCGTCACGAACCGCGTCGCGATATTCATACGGAACAGTATTTTCGATCCAGAAAACAATCGGCTCGACCGGTTCGCTCAACTCGGCGTCCGGATCGGCTTTCTCAAGTCGCCACCTTGTGATGTAGCGTTGATAACGGGTTTCAGCTTTATCGGTCTCGACAGAATATATCAACGACATATCGAGAAAATAACCGAGCCTGTCATCCGCAAGTCTCGGCAGATAGCCGGGTTCCGGCGGTTCTGAAAGCGAATAATGCAGCCCGATCTCCTGTGCATTGTTAATAATACTGCCAAATGCGTCCCCGGCGCCGAAAAGCACAACGCGGGTGTCAATTTCATCGTTTAACGGGAAACCTTTTATTTCCTCAACATGCGAACCTTCATAATCAACCATGAGCGAGAGGCCGTAATACCACGCATCTATTTCGATATTATTCGCGCTCATCAGGAAAGTGCCGAGGTCAAACGCAATGCGACCGTCGTTTTCATCCTCGACTTCAATCGGCGTCCGTCCGAGGATGATATCGCTTATTCCCATCTCGACCGCTCTCGCCATCGGCTCGCCCATCACTGTTGTGATCTGGTAGTTCGGCTCGACAAACTCAATCGAATCCCCAACCCTCCGGAACTCAAATACATCCTCGCCCCAGCTCATCGGAGCGGGAAACATTTCATCGCCTGTTCCTTTCGTGAGTGTGCTGGAGATAAAATAGGCATGATCGAGCTGCCCGGGTTTCAGTGTGATTAAAACCCGCATGGTTTCAGGATCGGTGTAATATGTAAATAATCCACTGTTTTTTTTCCAGCCGACAGTGTAATCCTCTATCGGTCCGGGTATCTCTTCCTCCGCGACCGGCTCCTCCTCCACGGAGGCGATCTCATCATCCTCATATGGGATAAGATCCTGCTGGGCATACAGCCGACCGCCCGATACTGACAGCATGAAAAGGACAGCAATTATCAGAAAGGTGTGACGTGTCATGTCTGATCTCCTTATCGAACGCAGTTGAAGTCGTCCGGCTTAACCTGTATCTCGCATTTGGGTGATTGTAACCGATAAATAAATAATGTTCCTGTTTTTTTTTCAAAAGGACCCGTCAGGAAGTATACCAGTTCACCTGCTATTTATTCGAAGCGTAACGCCGGCATCCGGTGGCTTCTGTGCTACAATCCCCAGCGATGTCAGGTATTGATATTGATAAACTTCTGGAAGATGTCCGGCAATCCGGCGCCGGGGGGCATCGCGCGCTTGGACGTCTGATCAGGCTTATCGATGACAACGATCCCTCGGCTGAAGCGATCGATAAGGCGGTCGGATCAACCGCGTTTCGGGCGGCACGGATCGGGCTTACCGGACCTCCGGGGTCGGGAAAATCCAGCCTGATTGCATCGGCTCTGGATTTGATAGCAGAGGGTGGAAAGAAGGTCGGGGTGCTGGCTGTCGATCCGACCAGCCCGTTCACCGGTGGGGCGCTTCTCGGTGACCGGGTTAGATTAAAGGGACCTGTCGGCGGAAATGTATTTTTTCGGAGCTTGGCGAGCCGGGGAGCGATGGGCGGTGTTTCGAGAGCTATCTGGCCGGCATCGAGGATTCTCGACTGGTGGGGAGCGGATATCATTCTAATCGAGACAGTTGGAAGCGGTCAGCTTGGTACCGGAGTCGGAGATGTCGCCGATATTGTGGTCGCGGTTCTCACACCTGAGGCAGGGGACGGCGTTCAGTCGATGAAAGCCGGGGTTATGGAACTCGCCGACTGCTTTGTGGTGAATAAAAGCGACCGTCCGGGTGCGGAGCTGGTATTAAAGGAACTGAAGCTGATGCGGGAAGAGGCGCGGATGGTCGGGAGGTCGATTGAGGTCCATCACACGAGCGCGGTGAACGATGAGGGAATACAGGAAGTGGTCGATAGCATCCGCTCACTCTGGAAAGGGTTTGAGGAAAGCGGCGAGACTGATCGCAGGCGGCTTGAGCAGGTGAGGAGAGAGGTGGAATTCAGACTAAGGGATTATTTATATAAGCGGATTGAAAATCGGATGGGGGGATCGGAAGCGTGGGATGACGCGCTGTCGGGATGGGCGGAGCGGATAATTGCAGGGGATGCAACTCCGGGAGAGGCCGCCGGATCGCTTTGGGGGGAATAAGCGATTAGTACCGGGGACAGGCACCCGTTTTTAGTCTCCGGCGATGGTTCAAGATTGGACTGTATACAAGACTAAAAACGTGTGCCAGTCCCCTACAGTCCTCTGGAAGCAAGTAACAGTCCTCTGGAAGCAAGTAACAGTCCTCTGGAAGCAATATTCTGGAATTGCTTTAAAACTGATAAACCAAACCGATCTGCATCGTGCGGTTTTTGAAGAATTCGATATCTTCCCGTGGGGAATTGGTTTTGAGCCAAAAATTATCGAGTCTGAGGACAAGATCGTCGGTGAGATAGTAGCGGAGGTCAGCGGTCCAGCCTTTTACATTAGTGCCGAATTTGCCCCTGTTGTAAAGCTCTAATGTGGAGTCATCTTCCAGTCTGAGGTAAGAAAGACCAAGGGATATATCGCCGGCGTTGTTTCTGTTGCCCATGTCGATTCCAAGAATATAGCCGTCATTTCCGCAACCCTCGGATGCGCCTGAGTTGTTGATATATTCCCCCCAGATAGCCATAGGCCAGTCGGATTGCCGTCCCCATTCATGCTTGACTTTCAGGAACAGAATATTGAAATCGCTTTGCAAATCCCCACCTTCAGTGATGTAATTCGTCGTGCCGATATCCGGAGCATGACCTCCAACATTGAGCCGTTCCTCGAAAATTGCCTGACCGATTGTGTCAACATTGAGGAAATCGATGTAGCTCAATTGAATTGTTGTGCGCGATGATCTCCCGTTCCTGAAACACATGGAGGCATTTCCGGCGATTGCCCATGTATCGCCGTGTATATCGCCGTTCTGGAGATATTGCGCCAAACATCCCAGGTCGAGATCATCCCCGTTCAGATCGAACGAGTATTCCTGCGACACGCCCTGACGGATGACATCGCCGTCGAAAATAATCCCGGATTGCTCAAACGGATATTCAAACGCGCCGAAAGTCGTTTTTATCCTGCATCCCGATAGATTTCCGGTGTGAGTGAGGGTCCAGGGTCGAAGGTAAAGATGATTTTCCTCGAAGAACATATCCTCATCCACCCATCCCCTTGTAGGCCTGCCGGATGTGCCTGTGCGAAGCCCGATCGCCCAGTTCCATGAATCGCTCAGCTCAGCCTCATAGTCGAGATTGAGCTGAAACTGGAACACATTTTCTTCTTCACCGGAGTTTACTTCTCTTCTGTATCGCCAGCCGATTTCTCCCGACAGATCGCCGTCCGTTAACCATTGCATGGGATCATGAATTTCATCCGATTGTTCCTCGTCACAGATGCCGGGAACAGAAGAGAATAGCAGGATCAGAATCGTGGTCGCGGCGAAACACAGGTATAATCGTCCCATGCGTCGATCACCTCTGGGCGATCGCTCAATGCAAGTTTCTCATCCCGCTTGAGACGAATATTCCAGTCTATTTTAATAATCGCGAGTACAAGAGCGATGAAGAGGGTTCCGACAATGGCGATATAATAAAGCCCAAGTCCGCACGCCATCCCGATTATCATGGCAAACAACACGAGGGGCATGTCCTTCGGATCGCGGACTCTCGTCCGGTATCGGATAAGCGCGAGCGCTCCACCGAGTCCGAACGCGCGCACGAGGCTGTTGCCTATAACGAGCCAGATAAACGCGCCACCGACGCATAGAAGCGTAAGTGTGTATGCCATCTGCGGCCTGAACAGACGCTTGCCGGTAAGCGTGTACCTGTAAACCACCGCCTGGAACCCGCCGAGTATTGCCGCTACGATAAGCGCAATAATTACGTCGGTCGGACCCATCGGGGTTTCCGGCCAGCCGCTTAGTCCGAGTGTTGTCGAGATATCTTGCATGATAACTCCTGTAAATTAATATCGATAATATCAATCACACAACATGCTATTTATTCTCTCAAGCAGGTTCGGTTCGAATCTTTTCAGAGCTCGATGGAATTTCGAAAACCGCCATACTCTCTGCGCGTCGATAGCCATAAGGAGATCGTCCATTTTTTCCAGGTCGGCGCCTGCCCTGAGCTTGGTTTCGAAAAGGCGGAATCCTTCGGTGAAACTGCGCATGTCCGGGAGGTAGGTGAATTTCACGAACCCGTCCAGCGTGCACCGTATCGGATCCTCCTCCGTGACCTGAAAGTACGCCCGTGCGTGATGCGACCTTAAAAGCGGACGGAATCCCTGCTCGATTATCATCCGCCTTACGTGTTTATAGAGGATGTCGAATTGATAGACATCGCTGTTCATCTCCGCGATCCGCCCCTTGATATCTTTCCCGTCGAACAGGTCGGGAATTAACGGATACGGGCACATGAACCGGTATTTACTCGAAATTTTTTCGTATTCGGTTTTTGTCTTGATCTCCACGAAACATGTATCGGTCAGCCCTTTTTTACTGCCGTAACGCCTTATTCTGAGCTTGAAGCGGAATTGCTTGCGGTCGAGGTATTCCCTGAGCGACAGCCAGTCGGGGGTTTCGCACCAGGTTGTCTGGATGATCGTGGGGAAAATATCCGGTTTGAATGGATCGACCGGAAAATAGGAGTGAATAATCCTGATGATCTCCTCGATCGGTCCCTCGTTAAAGATGGCATATTTATGCTCCTGTCGTTTGAACCGGAACGTGGGTTTTGAGGCCTTGAAATCGGCGGTTAGTATTTTGGATTCCGGTAACGCCATCGGTTTAAATTTCCAGACTTAGATATTTTCATTCTATAGCCCGGGAACCCATTGTTCGGATTTTTCAAGGTTGCGGTTTACTGAAATGGGTTCCCGGGTTACAGGTAACGCCATTGATATATTTTCCCTGTGCGGATACTGGAAGTGCACAAAAAACCAACCATAAAGGTTGACAGTACATAACCGCAACCGCCTTCTGTCCAGTTAGACGGGAATTGACTGAAAAATGTTCCCTGTCAGATTAAGTCGCATCGCAGATTAAATTGTGTGTTTTCGGAGGGGTGATCTCCGGTCACCCGGCGTGATGACGTCCTCGTCATCATCATTGGAAAATTCCCGCAAATTTCTAAAAGAGACCTGTAGCCCGACATTTCCTTTGACGGGCTACACGCTATTGCCTTGTTAAAATGATCTACCAGTCGTTGCAGTGGAAGTACATGAAAGTTTCCCCCGTGCTGGGCGTGGCAATGATTGGATGAGTTCCAAACGGTACGAACGTGAACTGCATAGGCATGTCCACGATATTATTGCCAGTGAACTGGTTATTCACATCGATAATGTTCAGTTCGTCATCAAGCCGGATCAATTCAAGGTGGTATTCGCCTGAAAAGTAAATAATTCCGCACACAACGATCCGGCAGTATTCCGCGAGGGAATGGTCGATCTCGATATCCGCCTTTCGGCCGTAACAGAACGGATGCACACCGCCGGGAGTTATGTGAAATGTCCCGGAAAAGACATCATTACGCTCGGTAAGTTCCACTGCATAGCCGGTGGAAACATCGAAAACGGTGATTAGGTAGCTATTGGCAAAGGGAGGCCAGATCGCAGCGAATACAAACATCTTATCCTGCTCGAAATCCATGGTCATATCGACACCGCACCAGTACTTGGTCTCGGAGGGCACGTCGACATACTTGAATGAGAGATCGGTATCGTGCGCAGCAGGCTTCTGGTAGTACGGTGGATCATCGGTATAAAGGTAATGCCGCAGGCGTACTTCATCACCCACACGCATCAAAGCCCATAAATCGCCGTGGTCGTCAATCTCCGCCGCCATGATCCTGTCGTCACCATCCTCGAAAGGCCCCAGCAGATTTCCCTCGGAGTCAAAGATGTCCATGTATTTCCTGACACCCACGAACACTCGTCCGGAAAACGGGCAGGCATCCACTACAGGATTGAAGTTGGCATAGTGCGTTGATTCAGTATTGAACGGAATCATCTCCTGATCATCCGCGACCGGATCGATCGTTCCAAATCTGCCGTCGGCATATTGATACAACACTCTGCCAGCGTACGGACCGACTTCCATGAAGGTCATGTCCCCCAGGAAATGATCATCGGGGAATATGACACCGGTTACATTGTACGTGCCGACATATTCATGAACTTCCTCGCCGCATTCGGGCGGTTGAAACGGCGACTCATCATCCACCAGGACATTTCCTGAATGAAATGCGGCTCTGGACGCCGGATCGGGATATTCCGTGGGGAATCCCTGCCCGTACGTTCCGCCGTTTAGACCGGCGCTCTCCACGATCACCCAGAAACCCGCTTCACCGCTTGCCTGCGGGACACAGTCGAATATCTCCACCTGGAACACCGATGAATTCTCAGTTCCCGGTGACGCAATCGCGGCAAGTTCGGTCTGCGATAATTCATATGAGCTGCCAGGAATGAAATCCCCTTCCAAAATAATCCTCTCGATTTCGTTGGGAACCCCCAATCCTCCGACCGATCCGCCCTGCCAGTCGAAAACCTCGATATCGGCAGTGAAATCCCCACCATAAGTTGTTACATTCTCGTAGTAAAGATCGCTGGTCACTGTTGATACATCCAGTAAAAACGCCTCCTCGCAGTTGGCGGATGTGGGGAAATCAAATGGCTCATACAACGACGGGTTACCTGTCAAAGCGGGATCGCCGGGTTCCCATGTCGCGATCACGGCATACTGGAAGTTGAGAACCGGATTGCTGTCAATGATTGGAAATTCCAGCTCGTATCGTCGGTAATTAACCGACCCTGCCTGGAACCATCCGCGATTATCGGCATTCCCGGATGTCGTGATCCATGTGTGGAAATCCGCTTCCACATCCAACCCGTCCGCGAATATTTTGAATGGATTCAGAGAAGCGGATGGATCGGAAAGATTGGATAATTTGCCTTCCCAGTATTCGAAAATTGGAAATCCATTTCCATTGAATTCAGTATAATTGAACCAGCGGGTCCAGCCGTCGGGATTAAGAAGGACCGCGACATTATCACCGGCATCAGGATCGGCTCCGTATGTAAGTCCGTCATATGCAAGCGATCCGTTCGCGTTATGCATGAAAACGCCCCAGACATCGAAACCGTTAAACTGAGTGAGTCCGGGGAACGGATGCTTTAACGTGACAGTGCAGTCCAGACGACCTTCAGACAGGTAGTTTGTTGCGTCAATATCCCCAATAAGCAGGTTTCCCGGCTGCGCTTCAAGCAGGTTATTCACATTCGCCGTGAAATTCGCGGTCCGAAGTGGATCAATGGCACACTGACCGGTTACCGTGTCGATCGTCACATCGTATAAACCCCACAACAGCCTGCTGCCGGATACCTGCGCAGATTGTGCAGTCTCGCCGTCCAGTCCGGGTGTTGTGACCGATTGCTGCATTCCGGAACTGCATCCCAGGATGAACGCGAACGTAATAAATAAAATTGCAATCAGGTGGAATCTAATTGAAATCATGTTGACCTCCGGACACTGAAATCTGTTGTTTTATTCCTCCGGATCCGAATCCGGTTCATATTCGAAAAATTGATTCGCGACAGTGAAAACCACATCGCCGTCATCATCACCAAGTTCTCCGATTCTGGCCCATGTCTCAGATAAAATCTCTCCGATTATTACTTTGAATGATTCAGTATTTTCCGATTTGACCCTGATCTGCTCGCGATTGAAACCGCCCTTGACATGCGGCTCTTTTGATACCATGCGCATGAAGTCTTCGTAGAGATCCTGCATCATCTGCAGGCCAAGCAGGCGGAGCTCTTTGATTGTTGCGAGGTCTTCAGGTTGATCCGCATCGAAATAAAAACCCCTTTTGATATACACTGTCTCGATACAACCCCGTACCTGATGGCTTTCAACCTTTTCCACCAACCCGACTTCAAGCAGTACTTTCAGGTGGTAATAAAGCGTTTTTCGGTCGACTCCAAGAATCTCGGCCACCTCTGTGATAGTACGCGGACTTTTTAACGCCGAAAATAATTTGTAACGAATCGGCTCACGGAGCGCAAGGAGCTGTTCCCCGGGGTCATAAGTTTCACACGAAATTGACTTATTCTTTTCTTCAGCCATATTTTATATTGCATCCTCTGGAATATCTAACTATCTTGGATATTACAGTGCCTGGGATAATAAGTCAAGATATATCTGCTTCAGGAACATTCTTCCCGGATCCCGTGATTTGGGAATGGAGAGTAGGTGGCAACCGGTTAGATAAATTCGAAGATTCTGAGTCCATAGTAGCTGGTATATATATAGTTACCATCAATTAATAAGTTACCGCCTTTTATTAATTCAATTTCGTCCAGGATAAACGCATGTTCGGGAGTGGAAATATCTATGATCTTGAGCATCCCACCCCATGATACGTAAGCAAGATTCCCAACAATCTGGATACTTGTGCAATATTCATCTACTGATTCAATATCACAGATAATTTCCGGCGATTCAGGCTGTTCGATGTCTACAATATTGAGAAAATCTTCCGTTCCGATGTATACGAAAGAACCGGCGATGTCGATACAGCCATAGCTATACCATGGATCGTCATCACCTTTAATATCAATTTTACAGACAATAAAAGCGTCTTCCGGGGGATCGATATCGACAACCGCCATTTTACAGGAATAATCGGGCTGCCTGAAAACAACATATGCATAGCCGTAAGCGGTATCCACCATCACAGGGGTTCCCGGTACAGGGATATTCTTTACTGAACCGGGTGATTCAGGAACGCTGATGTCTATAATATTCAGCCCAAATTCATTAGTAATATAGGCATGGGAACCGTCAATAACCATAGCCTGTGGAGTTCCATTCATTGGGAATTCCGTAACCAGATGAGCCGATTCGGGAGGATCGATATCAATAACATTTAATACATCTTTCCCGGCGCCGAAAGCGTACCCGTCCTTCAAATCCAGTTCTTCCGCATAAGTCGGGAGATGTATTGAATAGAGGACATTGGTGATTGCGGGATCGGTGACATCCAGTAATTGAAGCCAGCCTGGACTTAGATCGTACGAGTAATTCTGCGAGGTGATATAAAGAATGTCGCCATCTTTATCAATATCCTGGACATTATTAACATTTTGAATCATGTTCACAATATGTGCTTCCTCAGGCGGATCGATGTCGATGATGCTGGTGGCAACGTATTCATTCATGACATACGCATAGCCATCCGTAAGGGCGCAGTTCCTACCGACGAAGGGTGAATCGATCTCTCTGACGATATACGCATCCCCAGGAGGATCGATGTCAAAGATTGTCCAGCCCCCTACAGAGTACCCGTACAGGTAGCCATTGGCTACTTCAAAATCCCAGCCATGAATTACCGGCAGTATATTGATAATTTCACAGGAATCAGGTGGATCGATATCCAGTATCCTGGTTTCAACATGACTATTCGCGAATGTATATCCGTTGTAAACCTCGATATCATATGAATGGCAGGAAACTGTTTGAATGTACTCGATTTTATCAGGGGGATCGACTTTAAAAACAGTGATGTTGGGTAATCCGCTGTCTGCCGAGATATATGTATATTCACCTTCGAATACTGTCTTGTTACAAGAAAAAGAAATAGGTGCCTCGACCCATCCGATCTGGGTTGCGTCCTCAGGTATAGTAATATCAACAAATATGATAACGTCACTTGGGGGACAAATCCACGCAAGGTTGTCATGTAAAGCGATAGACTTGACATACATAGGGCTCCCGATATCCAGCGGTACAGATTTGACGAGATGCGTTTCCTGCGGCGGATCGACATCAATGACCAGCATAGCCGGTTCATCATTACTGAGCGCTACATATAAGTACCCGTCTTGGGATGCGAAATGATGTGGATAAAACGTGTATTCCGCATCTATTTGACAAATCCAAACGGGATTTTCCGGATCGGTTATGTCATAGAAATGCAACCGTTTGCTGCTGTCTGTCAGGACCAGGCAGTTTCCCTCGACATGAGATATCCATTGTTCGCAGTTCAGCCATTCCGGAGTTACTTCAACAACCGGAATGGTCATTTTTATTATCTCAACTTCCAGAGGTTCGTCCAGTTCGCCGATTGCTCCTTCATCATCCGTTACTCTGAACTGAACGGAATATATTCCTGCTGTATCCCATGAGTGCCAGACATCAGCCCCCTCTTCATCGTAAACGCCGTCCAGATTCCAGTCCCACTCGTATTTGACGATATTGCCGCCGTCGGGATCGTGGGAACCGTCATCGAAAAAATGCACAGGCTGATTTACATATGCCGGTGACGGGTCGAAATCCGCAAGAGCAACGGGATTGTAAAACACAGGTATCTCGATGTTGCAGACCTGGTATGCCGATACTAATCCAAGATTGGGGTCGGGTTGAATCGAATCAATGGTGATAAGAAACGGATAGCTGCCGGCTTCGGCTCCAAGCAGGTTGGCTATTGTACCTTTAAACAGGAATGTGTCTTCATCAATTGCATGGGAGAAATTCAACGGGAATTCGCCATTGAAAAGATCCGGAACTTCAAGACGGGCATCTCCAATTGTATCCAGTCCCTGATGGTCTGAAATTTCAACATATAATAATGCCGAACTTCCCATTTCAGGTTTCACCGTCCCAATGATTTCGTACGTGATCTTGTATGCCTCGGTACAATTTGCCTTAGGCGGGAAATCGGTTTCCGGATCGGTCACAGGGATTCCCGGATCGGACCAGCAGACATCGATCGCGTAACCGAACTGGAATCCTCCGGTCGGGACTTTAAGTTTTACGGTTTCAGTTTCCTCTGTACCAGGTAGGAACATCCTGCGCGGGAATTCGGTGGCGTAGGCGATGAACGGGTTAAGTGACGCCGACAGGTCACCGCCGGTTGAAAACTTGCCCGGGAAATATTTCAGTGCGGGAAGGACGGGAGAATCCTCGGGGAATTCAGTGGGATTGAAAAGGGATGTATAGCCGTCGGGGTTCAGCAATCGGGGGTATGTACTGTCAAGAGAGATGCTTCGCTGGGATTCGGGGAAAGTGAAATCAGCACCCGTTATGAAAATCGCGCGAGGATCGAAAACTGTAAAGTTCAGATTGTTTTCAATCGGGTGCCTGATTGTCAGGTCGAGCCAGAGTTCTCCCGGTGCGGGAATCTGGACATTGCTGATTGTCAGGCAGTCATCGCACATGCCGCCCTCGAGCATTTTTACCGCATTGAGATGCATCTCCGCTCCGTGAAGGGGGATGATTTCGACAGACTGGTGATCATCGCTTACAACCGCTTTCTGAAGGCTGAGCAGGTAATGGTTGGCATGATTTTCCGGTTCGTTTTTGGATGTGGTCTCAGGTGTGAGATCGGGGGGCTGGACCGGATCGGGAATGGAGTTCGAGCAGGACACAATTAAAACAGCCAATATAATCATCAATATCCACAATGAAAAACGCATGATGTCCTCCTGAGCTAAGTGGGGGAAATGCGGTGAGGTTCCACATAAAAAATACCACAGAAAATGGGTATGCAACAGATGGAATTTAAGATTTCCAGAAGCAATTGCATTTAAATTACTGGTGGATGGGCTCCATGAGGGAACATCCATCCCTCTGTTTCGTCTATTCTAATGATAAAATATATCCGGAGGATCATACGATGCTCAGGAGTCTTGCGTATATCATATGTCTGTTTCTTGCGGTTATTTTCATCGCGGGATGCAGCGATAATGCCGCCCCGACCAGCCCCGATCCGGTCGTTCCCGATAATGGGATTTCAGAAGGTTCAGGAATTTCCGATGGAAATGAACTCAGCGGTGTTTCTGCATCAACGGATGGTTCACGGCAGCTTTGGGGAGCTTACACTGTCGCGATTGATGTGAAGAATCTTGTTGCGGAAGTCGAGCAACTGTCGCGGGATGCGATGATTCATGTCGATGTGACCAAGTGGGTGTCGCCGCCCGAGTGCAACGACTGCATGGTGGTGGATATCACGGGGTTTGATTTTGCCACGAGAATCGCCAGTGTGACCGTGACATTGAAAAATCCGTTCGGGGTAACCGGCTACGATGTCCGCGCGGTCGCTCAGAATTACGATCTTAAGGAATTCCTTGGTGTCGAGGGATATTCCGACCTCTGGAACGATGTCGGCGAAAAAAATCCGTATTACTGTTTCGCTATAGAGAATCCCACTCGGGCGTTTACTCAGTACGCAAATCACTCCCGCGATATCAAAGTCCATATTCCCGATGGTGCGACTGGTCTTGTGACAATAGTTGTGGACGCGTCATGGCCGGATCAGTGTGAGGATGTGTACGAGGTTAAAACTGAAATTTCAAGCTGGCTTATCAACGACGGTGATGATAACACGAAAATCCTCGCATGGGTTTACGATCACCAGGGGAATGTCGAGAGTGTTTCCGCTGATCTTTCGCCGCTCGGTGGATCGGTCGAGCCGATGCTAGACGATGGCGACAACGGCGACGGCGATCCGGGCGACGGGATTTTCGGCGTGAACGGAATCAGTACAACCGTTCCATTGGGCGATTACGAAATCTGGGTGAGCTGTAAAAGCGCCGGGTCGGATATTATCACTTACCAGAAAGCATTGGTAAAAGTTTCTGATGTGGACCCATATAGGGGCGATCCGGATTATGACCGCATTTACGATGATACTCAGGTCAAGCGGATCGATATTTTCATTTCACCAGATAACTGGAACGCAATGCAGGAGGACCTCGACGAGCAGATTGTCCTTCCGTGGGAGGATCGCGATTTCTGCTATTTTGAGTGCGAGGTCCTGTTTGAGGAAAACTTCTGGGAGCATGTCGGAATCCGTTACAAGGGCAACTCATCGATGCAGATGCCATACCAGCAGGATCAAGAGAAACTTCCGTTCAGGCTCGATTTCGATGAATTCGAGGATGAATATCCCGAAACCGACAACCAGCGTTTCTGGGGTGTTAAGTGGATGGTCTTCAACAACAATTTCAAGGACCCGTCCATGCTGAGGGAGAAGATCACCTACGATCTGTTCAGGGAATTCGGCGTGATGGCGAGCCATGTCGCGCATTACCGATTCTTTGTAGATTTTGGTGAGGGGCCGGTTTATTTTGGGCTGTATACGTCCGTTGAGGTCGTGGACAAGCGTTTCCTTGAGGACAGATTCGGCGACGACAGCGGAAATCTCTACAAACCCGACGGTCCTGGTCAGGAGTTGAATTTTTTCTCTGAAGAAACCTTCGAGAAAAAGACAAATGAGGATGAGGCCGACTGGTCGGATGTGATCAACCTGATCGATGTCCTCAACGCAAATTATTCCGACCCGCAGCAGTTTAAAACCGCGATTGAGCAAATCTTTAATATCGATTCATTTATAAGCTGGCTTGCGGTTAATTCGGTGCTGTGCAATCTCGATTCATACGCCGGCACGGGACATAACTATTACCTCTACAACAATCCCGTCGACGGGAAATTCTATCTGATCCCATGGGACTGCAACGAATCGTTCGGTTCGTTTTACGGATCATACAACGCTGAAAATATGACCGAGTGGGATATCCTTCATCCCGTTGATATGCAGTTGAAACCACTGATTGAGAAAGTGCTGTGGGTTCCGGAATATATGGACGCCTACAAGATCAAGGTCCGGGATCTCCTTGACGGGTTGCTGTCCGAGCCTGTCATCTTCCCGCGTATAGATGAACTTCACGATATCGCCCGGCCCTATGTCATCGGGCCGGATGGTGAATTCATGCCCTATACGCTGCTTCATCATCAGGAGGAATTCGATGACAATATCGACAGCGATGTCCCTCCGTTCGGACCGCATCGCAACCTCGGCCTGAAACCCTTCCTCGTCGACCGACGGGCGTATATCGATACCGTGATTCCATAAATTTAATTGGGGATAATTGGAAAATTTTCAGGCTTGCATTTTATCCATTATTTGTTTAGCATGAATAATATATATCAGAATAAATGTACTGATTTATTCTGTGTTATTTTTATATTTTAATAGTTAAGTTGAAATCAACTTCAGATGACGAGGTGGTCAGCGATGAAACGATTTTTTATTCTATCCGCTTTATACCTGATTATTTTATCTGTTGTAACAGGCTGTGCGGGTGGTGACGGAATCCCCATAGTTCCGGATGCCGATCAAAATTACCATCCTGAATTAACCACAGAATTTGAAAATACAGCCCAGGCCGAGTCGCAGACACGGTTATGGGGGTATTTCGATCTCATTTTCGATCTCGAATCGAAGAACGTCGAAATCATTCCGAATCGCTCGGTGGAATTCACGGTCAATATCGTAAAATTTCTCAACAACGATCCACTGGGCCTTGCGATCAGTTTCAACGGGACTTCAGCCGGGCCGGGTTATATCGATGTTGATATGGACATCGCGATCTCGCATCCGATGAGTGATCAAAAATTCGTTGGTTACGATGTACGCGGGATTTTTATCGGTAACGGGTCGGGCGTTATAGATTATAACAATGATCTGCATTATGCAGTCCAGGGATCGGAGCAGATATTGCTGAATGCCGATGGGTATTCCCGCTGGTTCAATCCCGTGGAGTTCGGGAGCGACGGAATTTTCGGCTCTCCTCCCGGAAACTTTGCCCCGCCGGATTACACCGGAACCGCGACACTGAATCCGTACAAGTATTTCGCTCATGGTCTCGGTCCCAGCGATGATCTGTGGCCTTACATATCTTACGGCGCGGCGGCGGTCGGCTATTTTATGATTGACACCACTAACACGCGAAACTATGTGATCCGGTTCCCGGTTCCCATTCCCGGTATCAAGTACGGCTACGCGGTAACAGCAAACTGGGAAGGCGGCGCTCCGGAATTTCATCCATCGCATGCTCCGGAGGCACTCGCGGTCAAAGTTGTGGACAACAGCACGCTTTACTACGTTGATCCGACAGATTACGGCGGAGACCTGATTCTTGATATCAGCGTTTTCGACTGGGACGCCGAGCTCGACGGCGGCGTGATGGAGGATTATCACATCAAGATCGAAAGCACGGTGCTATCGGCGCATTATGATCTGAATGTTTCCCAGATGACCCCGACCGGCAGCGGTACTCACTGGTATACATACCACGTCGAGATTCCTTCGTACATTATGACAAGCACAGAAGGTAATGAGATGTGGGTCATTGTCGAAGATGAACACGCCGACTACACGAATCCGTTCGGTGTTCCGAATGATGCCGACACCGATCCCCTTGCGGCGTGTTTCAGGTTCGATCTCGATGTCGCGAGTGAGCCTCAATCATGGATCCATGTCATAGATCCAAACGGCGGCGAGGAATGGAAGGTCGGCAGCGCGGAGGACATCACATGGGATTCATACGGGGATATCGAGAACGTCAGAATCAGTCGCTCCTTCGATTCCGGTGGGAATTACACATGGGTCATCTCTGAGTCCACGGAAAATGACGGGATTTTTACCTGGGATCCTATCCCATCGGAAGTGGTGGGCGAGCACAACCGGATCATGGTAAGTGATGTTGCCGACATTAATGTCTCCGATGAATCGGATTCGGATTTTACGATTGGTCAGCCCACGATTACGATCCTGTCTCCCAACGGCGGCGAGGAATGGAATGCCGGCGACTCCAAGATTATTACATGGGGTTCATCCGGAGATATCGATTTGGTCAAAATCAGTTGCTCCATCAATTCCGGTGTGAATTACACATATGTTATCTCTGAGTCCACGGAAAATGACGGGAATTTCACCTGGGATCCTATCCCATTGGAAATGGTGGGCGAGAACAACCGGATCATGGTAAGTGATGTTACCGATATTAATGTCTCCGATGAATCGGATGCGGATTTTACGATTGCTCTGCCCACGATTACGCTCCTGTCCCCCAACGGCGGTGAGGAATTCGTACAGGGAACCGATGAGGAGATCACCTGGACCTCAGAGAATGTCACCGGCAAGGTATTTATTGAGTACTCGAAGGACAATTTCGTTTCGGACATTAACTCCATCGCAACTGACGTGGTAAATGATGGCAGCTACTTGTGGGAGGATATCCCAGCCGACCAGTCCAATACCCTTCGGGTGAAAGTTGGATTATCTGTTTTTCCTGAGATTAATGACGTGACCGATGGTGTTTTCAGTATATTGGGAAGCGGTTGGGCACGAACCTGGGGCAACGTGGAGTATGATTGCGTTGTTGCAGTCGTCGCCGATACGGATGGAAGCGTCTATGCGACCGGTAGAAGGTTTAGCTCACCGGACAATTCCTTTGTATTCCTCCGGAAATACGATCTTAATGGGCAACAGTTGTGGAAGAAAACGTGGGGCAGTATTGGAGACTGCTGTGGTACCGGATTAGTAATAGACGGGGATGGGGACATTTATATTACCGGATACTTCGAATGGGTTAATGTGGATTTTGATCCCGGAACGGGAACCGACATTCATTCCTCCGTTGGAGGTTCGGATGTTTTCCTGAGCAAGTTTGATTCATCGGGAACCTTCATGTGGGCGCAGACATGGGGAGGCTCGTCTGACGACTATGGTAAAGGTGTAACAATCTGTACCTCAAAGGTCTATGTAACCGGGCGTTTCCAGGGAACTGATGTGGATTTTGATCCTGGAGCCGGAATCGATCTTCATAGTTCAAACGGCAGTTATGATGCATTCCTGAACAAGTTCGATTTATCCGGCTCTCACAGTTGGGCCGGCACCTGGGGAGGATCGGATTATGATTCCGGGCAAAGTGTTGCTTCCCCAAGCTATGGATGGGTAGTTGTAACCGGTTGGTTCATCGGGTTGGAAGTGGATTTTGACCCCGATCCAATTGATATTTACCCCAGAAGCTCCAATGGGCAAATGGACGTATTCGTGTGCTGGTTCGCAGATAATAATGACTTCTGTGCGGCGGCAGCTTGGGGAGGATCGGGCAACGACCAGGGACTGTCAATCGATATCGAAAGCCCTCTGGATGTCCTGATCAGCGGTTACTTTGAAGGGACGGATGTCGATTTCGATCCGGGCATTGGGACCGATCTGCATTCTTCCGTCCTGAATTGCGACATATTTCTAAGCAAGTTCGATGAAAATCTCATATTTCAATGGGCGCGCACGTGGGGTGGAAAAGGCATAGACGTCGGCTATGGTGTGACCACCGATGACCAGGGATATACATTCGTTGCCGGAGGTTTCCAGGATGATGTGGATTTCGACCCCGGAACTGGTGCAGATGTGCGGAGCGCGAGTGGTGCCATGGATGCATACTGGAGCAAGTTTGATTCTTCCGGTAACTATCTGACAGCCCGAACATGGGGCGGCACGAGTGGGAATGTAGCCCTGTCGCTTTTTGTCCCCAATTCAACTAACATGATCGTAGCGGGTAACCTGTTCGTAGGCGGTAATTTCACGGAAACAGGAGTGGAATTTGCGCCTGTCGACCCTCCCTGCAGCAATGACTCTGACACGCATGACTCGAGCGGCAGCAATGATGCGTTCCTGATCAGGTACATGGAGGACGGCTGCTGGTAGTTCGGATCGTTATTAAAATCCAGTGACCTCTTTATGCATACACGCTTTCGTAGCCGGAGTCGCGGATGAACAGGCATGTTACATTGGAGTGATGGTAGATCGTGCGGATCTGGTCGGTTGAGATCTCCCGTCCAAGCCCGAAAATTGCCAGGTCGCATTCGGGGAAGTTCTCGAGATCCTCGGGGAATTTACCCTCGATGATATTTATCGTAGTTCCTCTCGGCAGTCGCGCCTCATCGATCAGTTGCTCAAAGAATCCGGTCTGGGTGGCGCGTTCCTCATCGGTTTCCACCAGCGATACAAGATTAATAGTATGTGTTCCCCAGTTGCGTTGCAGCCTGAGCGCGAGGAGCACCGCGAGGTCCTTATTCGGGCTTTTATCCCTGATGATCAGGTTGATTACTTCACGATTCTTAAGTCCCTGTTTCGGGTGCCATTTCAGTATGGCGATCCCCATGCGCTCCTCGATGGCATACCCGGCGATCTCGTGAATTTTTTGATCGCGACTGGAATCATCGCTGAGTGTGATAAACAGTACATTCGGACGGAAATACGCCTCCCTCAGCATCTGGATGATCGTTCTTGTCTCTCTTGTATGGTCGGTACCCTCGACGACAGAAGAAAGGAAGAATAGTTTATCCTTTCGGATCGGTTCAAGCGCGATGTCCAGTTTTTCAAGCTTTCTCTGGCGGTCGTTTGTGGTGACGCTGAAAGCGATCACGCTTACGAACGGGTAAATAAAATACCAGACGAAATGGACAATGTTCGCGCAATAGCCGGGATATTTAAT